>NZ_JBEYFC010000050.1:0-29996 GCF_040634175.1 Streptomyces sp. NPDC007162 | reverse complement strand
GGACGAGATCCTCGAACGCCTCGCCAGTTATCTGAACAGAATTCCTGACTCAGAAGACTAGGGAGTGTTTTAGAAGTTGACGTTTTGATCGGGGGCGAGCTGTCTACCGTAGATGGTCTGCAGAAACGCGCTCCGCATCAGACACTGTCAGTGGGCCCGCATACGGTTCTACAATGATCATCAGCTGTCGCCGCCTCGCCAAGAGGACAACTTCACAGTCCGGGAGACCGGGCAATGCTCCCTGTGAGTCGGCGAGATGGGTGGGCCTGCTCGAGGTATGTGCGCAGTTTGCCGGGGTGGAGACCACACATGAGCGGAGCCTCGATGCACGAGACAGAAGACGTGAGAGAGGCGTGGGGCCGGATAACCGCGTGGCTTGAACGCAACGACCCCGAAACTCTCGCTACGCTCGGCCGCCCGGGGAGCTATGCGGCTATCCAGGAAGCCGAACTGCGCATGGGCCTGGATCTGCCGAGTGAGATGCGGCAGTGGCTGCTGGCGAACGACATCGATGCTGGCAGGCAGCCCGACGGTCAGTCATGCCTCGTGGCGCTGGGTTGCGAGATTGACACCCCCGGCGGCCATCTGCTTCTTGGGCTGACCGATATTCAGCGTGTCTACCTCAGCCGTATGGGCCTGGAGGAGATGGAGCCGTCCGCAGACCCCGAGCACCCGTTCTGGCGTCGTGAGTGGGTGCCCATTGCCGCAGAGCGCGACGGTCTCTACGGGACGTTCTTGGACACGCTCAGCGGAACCATTGGATCCTGGGACGAGGCATACGGTCCCGAGGAGGGCGCATACCCTTCGCTGTTCGCCTTCTTCCAAGAAACAGCGGACCGGCTCGAAGGTGTGTCCACGGGCGACTGGGGAGGCCCTGGCCGGACTGCTAGAGCCCGTAGGCTCGATCCCCGTCCAGAAGACGAGCCGATACGTCTCTGGGCACGCGCCAACGGATACCTAGTAAATGACCGCGGGCGCATCCCTGCGTCCATCCGCGAGGCTTACGAGGTATCTCAGAGGTGAGCACCAGCTCTGGCTGGGCCGGTCAACGTCCATCGGTAGGTCACAGCCATTCGTTGACCGCAGCAATGAGGACGGTGGCCTCGAAGCGGACCGCGAGTTTGTCGAAGCGACAGGCCACCGCCCGGTTGCGCTTGAGCCGGTTGATTCCGCACTCGACTGCGTGCCGGGACTTGTAGTCATCCCGATCGAAAGCCGGCGGCCGACCGCCGGTCTGCCCGCGTCGCTTGCGGTTGGCGGCCTGGTCGGCAGGCTCCGGAATCGTGCACAGGATTCCCCGCTTTCGCAGGTAGGCTCGGTTGGCCCGGGACGAGTACGCCTTATCGCCCCGCACTCGCAGGGGCCGGACACGGGGACGTCCGCGTCCGGTGCGGGGAACCCGGATGCCTTCCAGGACTGCCGCGAACTGGGGACTGTCACCACGCTGACCTGCGGTCACCACCAAAGACAGCGGCCGTTGGCCCTGCTCGCAGGCAAGATGGACCTTGGTGGTGAACCCCGGGACCGTCCCAAGCCGTGATCTCCAGGCTCGGTGCGGGTTCCGCCCGGTGGTTCCTTCTGGGTTTGCCCGTCGCGGCGGGCGCCTGCGGCATGCTGATGGGCCCGGCAGATCGTGGAGTCGACGTTGACCTCCCACGTGATCAGCCCTGCCGCATCCGCCCGGGACTGCAGTCGGGTCAGCAGTTCGGACCAGGTGCCGTCACGTTGCCAGCGGCGGAAGAGCCCATAGACCGTCTGCCACGGACCGTAGTCCGACGGCAGATCCCTCCACGGAGCACCGGTACGAACGCGCCATCGGATTCCATCGATCAACCTCCTCCGCCCCACCGTCGGCCTGCCCCGCAACGAGAGCGGCAGTATCCGCTCCAGCACGGCCCACTGATCGTCAGATAGATCCCCTCGCCCCACACCGCGATCATGACGGCGCAGGACGAACGGTGAAGCCCATTTCCAAAACACGGCCATGAAGCTTCCCCTTGATCGTGGACACCTGGAGACTGGGACCTGAGGTTCCAGAGGAAGTAGCACCAGGTGGGAAGCAAGTACACGAAGCGGTACACCGAGGAGTTCAAGCGGGACGCGATCGCGCTCGTCGACTCCTCGGGCAAGACGGTCACCGCCGTCGCCCGGGAACTCGGCATCAGCTCCGAGTCCCTGCGCGGCTGGTACCGCCGGGCCAAGGCCGACCAGGGCGAGGGCGCCCCGGGCGAGCTGACCAGCGCGGAGCGTGAGGAACTGCGCCGGCTGCGCAGAGAGAACCGCGAACAGCAGCAGACGATCGAGATCCTGAAAAAAGCGACGGCCTTCTTCGTGAAGGAGAGCGACCGGTGACCATGTTGTACCGGTTGATCCATGCGGAGAAGGCGAACTACCCGATCGTGCTGCTGTGCCGGGTGCTGCACGTGGCCCGCTCCTCCTACTACGCCTGGCGCGAGGGCGAGGCCGCCCGCCAGGCCCGCCGGGCGGCCGACGACGCGCTCGCCCACGAGATCACCGTGCTCCACATCGCCTCCCGTCGCACCTACGGCGTCCCGCGCATCCACGCCGAGCTGCGACGTCTGGGGCACCGGGTGAACCGCAAGCGCATCGCCCGCGTCATGCGCGAGGGCGACATCCGCGGCGTCACCCGCCGCAAGCACCGCTCACTGACCCGGCCGGACGTGAAGGCGAAGCCGGCCCCGGACCTGATCGGCCGCGACTTCCACGCCGAGCGTCCCGGGATCAAGCTGGTCGGCGACATCACCTGTCTCCCGACGGCCGAGGGCTGGCTCTACCTCGCCTGCTGGCTGGACCTGGCCACCCGCGAGGCCGTCGGCTATGCCATGGCCGACCACCATCGCGCCGAGCTCGTCGTCGACGCCCTCGACATGGCCTACGGCCGAGGCGGTCTGGAGCCCGGATGCGTGATCCACAGCGATCGCGGCAGCGAGTACACATCGGCGCAATTCAGGGATCGAATACAGGAGTTGGGGCTGCGACAGAGTTGCGGACGCACCGGATCATGTTTCGACAACGCCGCGGCGGAGAGTTTCTGGGCCCTGCTCAAGGAAGAGATCGGAACCCGGACCTGGCCCGACCGGGCCACCGCCCGCGCCGAGGTCTTCACCTTCATCGAGACCTTCTACAACCGCCGCCGCCTACGCAAGCACAAGATCTTCGGCTACCTCACCCCGGCCGAGACCAGGCAGCGGCATCAACACACCCTCGCAGCATAACGAACGAGTGTCCAAGATCACGGGGAAACTTCAGCCATAGCACTGCAACGGTGCTTGCCGTGACTGGTGGCCAGTTGGGTCGTTGGTCTGGTTATGGGTGGGGACCTTGCTGATGCCAGGTTGTGGGCGGGTGAGCTCGAAGCGGTGCATGAGCGGTTCGTGCACCGCTTCAGCCGGGAGGAGCCGCGTCAGTCGGCGCTGGCTTATATGCGCGGGCTGGTCGCGCCACTGGAGCGGAAGAACGGCTGGACGCTGGCGGAGGAGGCCGGTCATAGCGGTCCCGATCGCATCCACCGCCTGCTGAACCGGATCGAGTGGGACGCCGACGAGGTCCTGGACGACGTACGCGACTACGTCGTGGAACACCTCGGTGACCGGGATGCAGTGCTCATCGTCGATGACACCGGCTTCCTGAAGAAGGGAGTCCGTTCGGCCGGGGTCCAGCGGCAGTACTCCGGCACCGCGGGACGCACCGAGAACTCCCAGATCGGGGTCTTCCTCGCCTACGCGACGGGCCGAGGACGCACACTGATCGACCGGCGGTTGTATCTGCCCACGTCGTGGACGGATGACCGTGAGCGATGCCGTCGGGCGGGCATTGACGACAGTGTCGCCTTCGAGACGAAGGTGGCGATGGCCAAGGCGATGGTCCGCAAGGCCCTCGCCGACCGGATCCCGTTCGGCTGGGTGACGGCGGACGCCGCTTACGGCTTCAGCAAAGGCTGGCGGTTCGAGCTGGAGCAGGCCGATGTCTTCCATGTCATGGCCACCACCCGGCACGACACCGTCGTCACCCGCTGGTCCATCGACCACCCAGTCCATGATCTGTTCCCCGCTCTGCCCCGGCAGAAGTGGAAACGCCGTTCCTGTGGTGAGGGAGCCCACGGCCGGCGGATCTATGACTGGGCCCGCGTTGAGGTGAGGCCCTGGCACCGCGAGGACCGCCGGCACTGGGTGATCGCCCGTCGCAGCGTGAGCAGGCCCGAGGAGATCTCCTACTACATCGCCTACTGTCCCGCCGCCACCACGCTGGACGAGTTGATCCGCATCGCGGGCAGCCGATGGGCAGTCGAGGAGTGCTTCCAGACCGCGAAGCAGGAGTGCGGCCTGGACGACTACCAAGTCCGCCGCTATCCCGGCTGGCACCGCCACATGACTCTCGCCATGGCCGCCCATGCCTGCCTGACAGTGCTGCGGGCCCGAGAACTGGACACGGAGAAAGCAGAAACGGATCCTCCCAGCTCATCCGCCTGAGCCTTGCCGAGATCCGACGACTGATCACCCGGCTCACCGACCGCCGTCCCACCCCGGTCGAGCACATCCTGCATTGGTCGACATGGCGCCGCAGGCGCCAACACCAAGCCCGCCTCAGTCACTACAAACGACGGGGCCACAGTCCCTGAAAACTGCCCAGCAATCAGAACAAGCACCGTTGCAGTATTAGTCCTCCAGTACGCAATGATCCCGCAAAGATCATTGACGGCAGGCCGCGGTCACTGTGGCATCGAGGCGATGAGGAGGAGATGTTGAACACCACTATTCGCCACGGCGCCGTTCTCGCCGCCACCGCAGGCGTCCTCAGCGCGCTCGCCGCCCACGGTGCCGCGGCTGCCGCTCAACCCAAGGACGCCGTCACCGGGTACAACTGCCGGTACGGAGCGGTATCGGTTTCGGACGCAGCCGGATCGGTTTCACCCACCGCACACAAGCCCGGCGTTCCGCTCTACGCCACCCTCCGGCTCCACAACACCGAGAACACAGCGCTCGCCAAGGCCTCCTATGTCTTCGCCATCGGCAACCTCATGAAGAACCGGGGCCCCGCGCCCCATATCAAGTGGCGCGTCGGCAAGGGCGCTTGGCACGCGATGGCGCTGCACTGGAACAGCAAGACCAACGGCACGCTGCCCCTGTGGAACTCCCAGGCTCTGGCCGTGGGCACGATCCCCTCGCGCGGCACCGTCACCACGGAGATCTCCGTGACCTTCCCCAAGAAGTCCATCAAGGCTGTCGACTACGACTCCCTCGACGTGCACAGCGGTGCTTGCGGAAACACCCGCCTGGACTGGTACACGGGCAACGGCTTCGAGTACTGGCCGTGGAAGGGGACCCCGGGCAAGCCCGCCTAGGCCTCCGGCGAGGACGGAGCAGGAGCCAGGCGGCGGGTAGTGACGTCCAGCCGAAGCGTGACGTTCACCCGCCGCCACTTCCGCTCGGACCAGCGGGGCGCATTGCGCGTGTGCGCCCGCGCCCATTCTCGTAACTCTTGATTCGGGTCGTTCACCAGGCGGCACCCCCGTCGGCGATACGCACCTCAGTAAGTGCAATCTCCCGGTTGAGGATGATGTCGGAGGCGACGCCAGCAGCTATCAGCGCAGCGCCCGGGGTGTGGCCGGAGCCGACGTAGCTCTACGCCCACAAGGCCCGCGCCGCAGCCCGCATGGGAGACGCGCGCCTGGTCCGCGACTCCCTCGACGCCGGCCGCGCCCGCCTGGACCGACTCCCCAAGCCAGCCCACCCCGAACACCACTTCATCATCGACCCCGACAAGTGGGACTTCTACGAGATGGACGCTTACCGTCTCCTCGGAGACGGCGAGCGCGCCGCCGCCCACGCTCGATCGGTCATCCGCATCAGCACCGGGCCGGACGGCACCGAGATCTCACCGATGCGCGCCGCAGAAGCCCGCCTCACCCTCGGAGTCGCCGCCGCCCGCATGGGCGAGATCGAAGAAGCCATCGGCATGGGCACCACAGCCCTCGAAACCGACCGCAAATCCCTCCCGTCCCTGCTTTTAGTCGCGGACGAACTGGACAAGGAACTCAGGTCCCGGTACCCGCGTGAGACCGCCACACGCGACTTCCACGAGCAGGTTATGACCATCAAGCGAGGCGCCGCCAACCCTGAGCTGTCTTTCTGAGCAAGCTCCCTTTACGCAGCAGAGAAAGGCATCCAGATGCGGGCCTCCCAGGGGAATACTCCGCTCACACAAGAGTGACTTAGAATCTCCCGCACGGAGAAGAAATAAGTGCACACGCAAGATATTCCCTGCCATATGGATACGGCGGCGTGCTCTTCGTCCCGAACGCGAATGCACTCGTCCCAGTCATGATCGGCGCACCCGTCATGACCGCAATCGCCATTTTTTGACCCAACATATTCGTTCCCCCCTCGTGGTCGAATGAAGTTCTGGACTGATCCGAAGATCAACAGGGTGGCTTGATCAACTCGGTTTGAGGTATGCATGGAGCCACTCTGTGCCGGAAATGACGCGAGCCGCCCATAGCCAGCGAAGTTTGCACTGCATTAAGTAGGGTTGACCGGCCGCTGCGAAGGCGACGTTATAGGCGCAAGTGCAGCAAACGTCGAAATTCGACCGTGGTACATCCAGGAGATCGCTGACTCCAGCGGTTCAGGCACCACAGCTCAACTTGAGGGCCGGCACCGGCGGGCATGCCCTCAATACGTGGACCCCGGCCGCAGTCTGCGGCATATCAGGCCCGACCCCGCCTGGGCCCCTTCCCCTTAACGAGGAAGAGGCCCTACTGCTGCATGCGCTCCATCCTCGGCCGAGGACAGCTCATACCCACTCGCACCGCTGAGGCGTCCGTGAGGCGCATCCAGAGCTTGGCATCGGCCGTACGAGGGGGAAGCCGACAGATGCCGCAGTCGGAGGACCCATGGTCTCTGTCAACGTGCACCGGGTCGTTGATGAAGACTAGGTGGCCTCTGATCTAGGCGTTCTTTGGTTCGGCCTGCTGAACCACGTCGAAGGACCACAGAGTCGACCCCGACGCTGCTGGCTTCGGCTTCTCGCCACCTTCCGCACCGCCGCCCTGGTGCGCCGCCTTCATGGGGCCCTCCATCCACGCCTGGAAGGACTCCTCGTCGCGCCACCGCGTGTAGACGAGGTAGTTGTCAGTGCCTTCAACCGGACGGAGAAGCTCGAACCACTCGAACCCGTCCGAGTTCTCCACCGCATGCGCCCGCGAGGCGAACCGCTTCTCCAGCGTCTCCCGCTGCTCGGCCGGCACTTCCAGTACGTTGATCTTGACTACGCTCATGTCCCCATCCTGCCGCAGGGGCGATCAAGAGGGCGTGAACGGCCGGCACCTGTTTGCCGCACCCCGCGGCCGGTGACCTCTAGAACGGGCGCCGGGCCGTGCCCAGGGCGACGAGTTCGGTGCTGTCCAGTACGTCCGACAGCGCCTGCGGCGCGCCGTGCATGTGGAAATAGTCCCACCGCGCCCGGCGGACGGCCTGGTCCGGGTGGCCGAGTGCGCGCAGCACGTCCCGGTGCAGGGCCTGGGCCCAGACGTACCCCGGTTCGCCGTCGACGTCCTTGTCCTCCGCGTCGGTCGGGGTGTCCGCGAGTGCGGAGGCCAGGCGGCGGTCGTCCACGGGCCCGGCGGCGAAGTCCAGGAAGGCGGCAGGATCCGCGCCCACGGGTACGTCGTCGGCGGCCTCGTCGTCCCGGCCCGGCCAGGAGTCGTAGCGGTGGGCACGGACTCCGGCACGCCAGACCTCCAACTCCAGCCGGTCACCGTCGTACTGGAAGGCGGCCAGCACCGGAGCGTCCAACGCGGCGCTGATCGGCCCGGCGAGCGCGAAGACGCCGTTCCGGTCGACGGACCGGTCCGGGTGGACGAGGCAGAATCCTGGCCCGGCGTGGGTCGCATAGCCCGCCGCGCAGACCTCGCGCAGGACGGGAGCCGCCTGTTCGAGCGGCGCGGGAATCAATATCGTGCCGTAAGTGGTCACGGCCTCACCCCCCTCAGGATGCGGTGACCCTACGCGGCTGTGACGCTGCGGAGCCAACGGAATACGCCCACCTCGGTCCGGGCCGTCGCGGGGCGGGTTCGCCGCCACCGGCCTGACCGCGTCCGCCACCAGGACGCGCCCGTCGGCGAACGCGGGCCGCATGCGCAACGGTTGTCTCAGGGCCGTCATCGGGCGCTGAGCTGCGGCGACCCGTGCCGAACGGCTCTGAGGGCTCCCCTTAGGGGATGTCACAGGTCTGCGGCAATGGCGGGCTCGGGCGGCCGAGCCCGCACGCGACTCCTGTGGACCGGGTACGTTCGAGGACGTGGCTGGATTCAGGATCGGACGCGGCGGCCGGGACACCCGTGCCCCGCAAACGCGACCGCAACAACCCGCGTACGGGCAGCAGGCGCCGCCCCAGGGCTACGGGGGGCAGCCGGGGCCGTCGTACGGACACCCGTCGGCCCCGCGGCCCCCGCAGCCGTCGTACCCGCAGCACGGCGGCGGGTCCGGCTGGCCGCAGGCGCGCGGCGGCTACCCGGGGCAGCCCGGTCCCGGGCAGGCCGGCGGCGACGGCCCGGAGTACTTCGGCGACGACAACGGGTACGGCGGACACGGCGGGTACGGCGGTGGTCAGGGCGCCGGTGCCCATGACCCGTACGCGGCGAACCAGCCGGGACACACCCAGGCCTTCTCGGTCGACGAGGCCGAGGGCTACACCCGGGGCGCGACCTACCACGCCGGTTCGGCCTCGCCGGCCGGCCCGATCGGCCCGCGGCTGCACTGGAAGGACCTGCTGAGGGGGATCGTGCTGGCCCCGAACCAGACGTTCCTCCAGATGCGGGACTACGCGATGTGGGCGCCCGCCCTCATCGTGACCTTCCTCTACGGCCTGCTCGCGGTCTTCGGCTTCGACGGCGCCCGATCGGACGCGATCAACGCCACCCTCTCCAACGCGATCCCGATCGTCCTCGTGACGGCGGTGGCGATGGTGCTCTCGTCCTTCGTCCTGGGTGTGGTGACCCACACCCTCGCCCGCCAGCTGGGCGGCGACGGTGCCTGGCAGCCGACGGTGGGCCTGTCCATGCTGATCATGTCGGTCACGGACGCCCCGCGCCTCCTGTTCGCCATGTTCTTCGGCGGTGACGCGGGCTTCGTGCAGATCCTCGGCTGGGCCACCTGGGTCGCCGCGGGCGCCCTGCTCACCCTGATGGTCGGCAAGTCCCACGACCTGCCGTGGCCGAAGGCGCTGGGCGCGTCGGCGATCCAGCTGATCGCACTGCTGTCGATCGTGAAGCTGGGCACGTTCTGAGCAGATCCACCCGCACGGGAAGGGCCTCGGCCCGGCCCCGCCCGACGTACCGGGCGGCCCGGGTCAGAGTGCTTCCTTGTTCTCCTTCGGGGCAGCCCCCGACTTGTGTACCGGCGGCAGAACGGACCACGGGAAGTTGATCCAGTCGTCGGTCCGCTTCCACACGTACTCGCACTTCACGAGGGAGTGGGACTTCTCGTAGATGACGGCGGAGCGGACCTCGGCGACCGTGTCGAGGCAGAAGTCCCGGACGAGTTTGAGCGTCTTGCCGGTGTCGGCGACGTCGTCCGTGACGAGGACCTTCTTGTCGCTGAAGTCGATGAGGTTCGGGACGGGCGCCAGCATGACGGGCATCTCGAGGGTCGTCCCGACGCCCGTGTAGAACTCGACGTTCACCAGGTGCAGGTTCTTGCAGTCCAGGGCGTAGGCGAGGCCGCCGGCGACGAAGACACCGCCGCGGGCGATGCTCAGCACTATGTCGGGCTCGAACCCGTCGTCGGCGATGGTCTGCGCGAGCTCACGCACGGCGACGCCGAACCGCTCGTAGGTGAGGTTCTCCCGTACGGGACCACCACTGCTCATGTCCGGGTCCTCACACCTGCGTCCGATGGAAGCTGAGGTAGGAGCGGGAGGCGGTGGGCCCGCGCTGCCCCTGGTAACGGGAGCCGTAGCGCTCGCTGCCGTAGGAGTGCTCGGCGGGGGAGGAGAGCCGGAACATGCACAGCTGCCCGATCTTCATGCCGGGCCAGAGCTTGATGGGGAGGGTGGCGAGATTGGACAGCTCGAGGGTGACGTGCCCGCTGAACCCCGGGTCGATGAACCCGGCGGTCGAGTGCGTCACGAGCCCGAGCCGCCCGAGCGAGGACTTGCCCTCCAGGCGCGAGGCGAGGTCGTCGGGGAGGGTGATGACCTCGTACGTCGAGGCCAGCACGAACTCACCGGGGTGGAGGATGAAGGGTTCGTCGCCCTCGGGCTCCACGAGCCGGGTGAGGTCCGGCTGCTCGACGGAGGGGTCGATGTGGGGGTACCGGTGGTTCTCGAACACCCGGAAGAAACGGTCGAGCCGGACGTCGATGCTGGACGGCTGCACCATGGTTTCGTCGTAGGGATCGATCCGTACCCGCCCGGCGTCGATCTCGGCCCGGATGTCCTTGTCTGAGAGAAGCACGCCCCGAGGATACGCAAGGCGCGCGGACCCACGACAATCGTGACGGGTCCACGCGCCGGTGTTACTGCGGTTTCCCTCTCCTGCCTACTCGCTACCGCCTCTCGAGAGCGACCGGTACGACGCTGCGCAGCCGGGCGCACTTGGGGCACCGGACGAGCCGACCGGGGCCGAGCCGCTCGGCCTGCTGCATCGGGAACGAAGTGGTGCTGAACACGTGCCCTTCGGCACAGCGGACGACGGTGCGTTCCATCAAGTCCCTTGAGTCCCTTCCCCAGGAGCCGCGTCGGGCCAACTGCCGTGACGACGGAAAGCCACATTACGGGATCAAAGGGACGGCTCTCCAGGCGGCACTCCGACCTCGCCGGGACCCTCTCCCACGCCCCACCGTACTTCCCAACTCCGTTCCCCCGCAGCCGGATCCCATGCCTCCGAACACACACGGACCCCGCGGTCCGAGCACCGGGGGTCCGTCATGAGGTACAGTGAGCGAGCGTTCGGACACCGACTCCGGTCGGGTTCTACGCGGGTGTAGTTTAATGGTAGAACATCAGCTTCCCAAGCTGAGAGCGCGAGTTCGATTCTCGTCACCCGCTCCATGAAAAAGGCCCAGGTCAGCGACCTGGGCCTCGTTTGGGTACGGGTGCGCGGTGTATACCGCTGTTACGCCCACCGTGACGGAGCCCTTCTCGTCTTGGACGGGAGACCTGAGCACGGCCCTCGTCACCCCGGTCGAACCCCGGTACCAGGGTTCGACCGGAGAAGGTCGTGTCGGAGGTCGGCTCTAGGATTGGCCGACCCGTTGTGCTCTGCGATCGGCGCTGAAATGCCGTGGATGGCAAGGGCATTCGCTTTTTTTGGGGGATTCGTCGAGTGAGACTTCGCGCTGTTCTGCCTGCCCTGACAGCCGGTGCACTGCTGACAGCCGTACAGGCCCTTCCGGCAACCGCTGCCGACTCCGCGACATCCGTGCCGCACGAGTCGGTGTCGGGTGCCACCGCGAGCCCGTCCGTCGCTGCGAGCCCGGGACCGACGGACACCCCAACGAGCCCCGCGGCCACCGCACCGGCCGACACCGCCGGCCCGGTCCCGTCCGAGACCGCGACGTCCGCCCCGACCGACAGCAGCCCGGACCCGCACCAGTTCGAGGTGTACGGAGTCGGCAACTCCTGGCCAGACCACTGGAAACTCTCGCTGTCTGTCTACAGCGCCACCGCGACGGTCACGGGTGTCACCGCCCGCTACCGGCCGCACGGGGCGCCCGCGGATGCGCCCGATGCCGCGACGACGTCGGACTTCGTGCCCAATCCCTACTATGGCGGTCAGGTCTCGGCCGACCGGCCCACCCTTCCCGCCATGGGCGTCTACGACGTCTCCGTGGATGTGACCGACAGCTCGGGAAACGTCGAACATTTCCCGGACGCCGGCGAGTTCACCTACGCGGCGCAGGTGTCCGTCGGGAAGCTGGCGTCCGACCGGAGTTCCGTGGACTACGAGCACCGCTCGTACACCGTATCCGCCCCGGTCACCGTCACCGACCCCGGCACCGGCGCGGTACTCGACCCGGCCGGTGTGTCGGTTGCCCTTGCCGACCCGGAGGCCGGGGTGCCGTCGGAAACGGTCGCGGTCGCCACCGCGCGGGCGGACGGGCGGGTGGCCGCACCGGTCACGGCGAAAGATGGCGTCACCTACCGGACGGCTGGCGCCGACGGCACCGCCACCGCGGGATACCCGTATTTCCTGGACACCAGCGACCAGAGCCCGCTCACCGTGCCGGCGACGGCGGAGACCACCCGGATTCGCATCCTGAGCAAGACCGACGTCGACGTTCCCCAAGGCGGCCGCACCACGATCACCGGGGTGCTCGAACGCAAGGTCGGGTCCACGTGGGTGGGCACGCCGGACCAGAAGATCTACACCATGGGGCCGGCCTCTTTCTCCGCCACGGTCAGGACCACCGCCGCCGGCACCTTCGCCGTCAGCACCGGCACCGCCGGTGCGTACTATTTCAACAACTACTGGGACTACGATCCCTTCCTCCTGAGCACCGACAGCGACTCGGCACCGGTGTATGTGCACGTTCCGTCGCCCAGCCGCGTCACCCCGTTCCACGTCAGCGAGGACGAGTACGGCGAGGCGGTGATCGACGGCCATCTGGATCTGCACGGGGCGGAGTTCGCGAGCAGCACGCACTCCATGACGATCCAGTACTCGTCCAACGGCAAGACATGGCACACCGTCGGCAGCACCCGGATCGGCCGATCAGGTCTCGCCGGCGATGAGTTCATGACCTACGCGACCTACGACGGCCAGGCGAACGGCTACTGGCGGGCGTACTTCCCGGGTACCCCGGACTACTCGCCCTCCTACAGCGCAGCGGTCAAGATCTACCGCACCCCGACCCGCGTCACCGGTGGCAAACCCAGCCATACCACGGTGCGCAAGAACACGTACGTGACATTCGGCGGCCACCTGCAACAGCGCAGTTCGTCCGGCGCCTGGTCCGGCATGTCCCATACCTACGCGTACCTGGAGTTCCGGGCCGCGGGAAGCAAGACGTGGCACTACGTCACCCGTGTGAAGACCGACACCAAGGGCACCTACCACCTGAGCGGCAAGGCAACTCACGGTGGCACCTGGACCGTCGTGTGGTTCACCTCCGACAGCCACCACATCGACTCCAACGGCCCGGAGACGTACGTCCACGTGCACTGACTTGTCCCCCCACACATTCCGAGCCGCTCCTCGATGACCCGGAACAAGGGCACCAGCACCGCGAAGCCCTGCTGTTCCCCGGGCAGCGGCGCCGGGGAGTGCTTCCGAAATCAGGTGGTGCCGAGCGAGAGCTTCTCGTCGCGGACCTGGGCCGGGCCAGCACGATGCTGGACTACTCCGGGCGGTCCGTCCCCACGATTACGTGCGGCAGCTGATGACGCGGGCGAAGGACGGCACCATCCCGCAGGGAGAGGTGAAGGAAACCGCCCGAACCGTCTCTGACGGCCGGGCCGGTCGGGACCTCTACCGATTGTTGTACGCGGTGGCCCCGGCTCGCGGGATCGGAGCCGGTCAGCCGGAGTATCCCTCCAGGTCGGCGATGACGTTGATGGCTCCCTGAGCGTTGTTGATGCGGATGCAGCCGTCTGCGCCGACCGGCAGCATAGCCAGGACCGGGCGGGTCTCTCCGGCGGCCAGGTTGTCGTTGTAGACGCTGGGCAGGCTGCCGTCGCCGTAGGCCGTCAGGTGTGTGGCGGTGGTCGGCGCGACACCCGTGAGGTTGACCAGCACAGCGCTGGCGTGGGCCGGGACGCCGTCAACACCGGCGACCTTCACGGTGAGGGTGCCGTCCGGGCCCAGCGGCCCGGCAGGGGCGCCCGTGCCGTTGCGGGTGTCGAGGAAGCGGGTGGGACTGGCCGGTACGAACGGGCCTCCGCCTGTGGTGTAGAGGCCCTGGAGGTCCGCGATCAGGTTGACGTGACCGCCGCTGTTGTAGATCTCGATCTTGCCGCTGCAGACGGGCGTGACCACCAGGTTGGAGACGGTCTGTCCGGCGCGGTAGTTCAGGTTCGATGTGCTGGGGCGGCTCCCGCAGTAGACGGTGACCACACCGCCGGTGGTGCCTCCCGTCGCGGTGATGTCGAGGACGGCGGCCACCGCGGAGGAAACCCCGGGCCGCAGGGTGACGGTCGTGGTGCTGCCCGGCGCGACCTTGCCCTTGGGGACTCCGGTGCCGTTGCGGGTGTCCAGGTCCCGCACGGGTGCGGTGAGGGGGTACAGGCCGGTCAGGTGCACGCCGGTCCTGGGCACGTTGGTGAAGTAGCCCGCCACGTCGGCGATGAGGTCGACGTCGCCGTGGGCGTTGTAGAGGTCGACGTAGCCGTCGCTGCCGACCCGGACCGTGACCAGGTTCGGGTTGACCCGCCCGGCGGTGAAGTTCAGGTTGGAGGCGGTCGGGCGACCGGTGCCGTCCGGGTACACCGTGACGTAGCTGCTCGCGGTGGCGTCGGCGTCGGTGACGTTCAGGGTCACCGCGGTCACCCCGGAGGTCGGAACGCCGCCCGCACCGAGGATCTTCAGGCGCACCACACTGCCGGGACCGACCGGTCGCTGGGGTGCGCCCGTGCCGTGGCGGGTGTCCAGGATGCGCCTCGGGCTCGTGACCACGTAGGAGGGGCCGACCGTCGCCTGGGTGGTCGACGTGGCGGTGCGCCCGTCGGAGTCGGTGATGTGCTGGGTGACGGTGTACGTGCCCGCGGTGGCGTAGGTGTGAGTGGTGTAGCCGCTGGAGCCGGGGACTGTGACAGCCGCCGAGCCGTCGCCGAAAGTGATCCGGTCGCTGGTCATCCGGTAGTAGCCGGTGGCTGTGAACGTGCAGGTCGCGGTGCGGGGTCCGGACGGGTCCTGAGCGCAGGCGAGGCCCGCGTCGGGCCCGGGGGGCTGGGTGACTGTGAACGAGACGAACCCGCCGGTGCCCATCCGGGTGCCGTCGGCTCTGTCCACCGTCACCGAGGTCTGGAGGGAGCCGTTCCCGGAGTCCTGCGTGTAGGTGTGTGTCGCGGAGCCGGTGGTCGACGTGGCGGTGGTGCCGTCGCCGAAGTCGAACGCGTAACTCGCGCCGTCCAACGAGTCCGACCACGGGTTGCTCACCTTGGTGGTGAAGGTGGTCGGCACCCCGACGTAGGCGGTATAGCCCGGTGACATAGCCACCCAGCTCACCGTGAACGGGTCCTGGAACTCCAGGGCACCCCGGTCGTACGAGCTGTCCCCCGTGCCGGTGTCCGCGACCAGAGGGTCGTCGACCCTGGGTGTGCCGTCGTAGTCCGTGGCCAGTTCTCCGGGGGCGTTGGCGTCGCCCGAGTCGATGAGCGGGGAGTGCTCCGTCAGCCACCCGTTCACGGGGATGGTCAGATCCGTCTGGTCGAGGTCGTGGACGCCCTGCCCGGTGCCGGTCCGGAGGGCCTGGCTGGTCGCGTACGCGGTGCCGGCCCAGTCGTAGTCGGTGCCGGTCGACAGCGGGTTGACCGCGTTGTAGTCCTCGGTGATCTGCGCGGCGGAGGCGGCGTCCACCGTGATCTCGACCGGTGTGCCGGTGTCGGAGCAGGTGGCGATCGGGTCGGGCATCACGACGGTGTTCTCGACCGACCCGGAGCTGCCGCCGGTCAGGCTGATCGCGTTCCCGCACACCGTCGAGATGGTGTCGCCGGCGAGGTGGATACCCGTGGTGCCAACGGCTGTGACGCCGCCATGCACGTCTCCGACGAAGCGGTCGTCGGAGAGCGTGACGTCCTGTGCTCCGGCCGCGCCGGCGAAGACCGGCCCACCCGACTGGAAGACCAGGTCCCGGGTGAGCGCGATACCGGAGGAGGAACCGTCGACCGTGATCGCCGGGATGGTCGCCGCCGTGTGGAGGCCGGTTCCGACGGTGGCGACGCGGTAGGTGATGTGCTGTGAGTCCGCGAAGGCCAGGGCAGTGGTTGCGCTGGCCGAGGCGAAGACACCGGCCATGTCGACGTACTGGGCGCCCGAGAAGGTGATCCCCGTCGTCTGCCCGCCCGCCACCTTGACCTCTGTTCCGGTGCCGGCTGCGGCGAAGAAACTGACGGGCGCGTCTGCCGTGCCCTTGCTCGATATGGTCACCGGGGCGTAGACGGTGTTGTTGCCGGCGATGTGAACGATGTCGCCCGCAGTCGCGGCCTGCGCGGCCGGCTGGATCTGGCAGAAGGGCTCCGCCTGCGAGCCGGGGCCGGTGTCGCTGCAGTCGGCGGCGAGGTTGTCGACGTACAGCGCGGTTCCGGTATCCGCGTCAGCAATGCCGGCGCCGAGGCCGCTGAGCAGGACCCCCAGAACGGCGGATGTCACGAGTGGTCGTCCGCGGCGCATCGGGTGCGCTCCTCCCCCTGGCCGGTGAGGGCGCGTGATCGCCGTCGCGCACGGCCTGTCACATCCAGTCAGTTGTCCGCTGGAGCTGAACTGAGGCTAGATCAGCTTCGGGCAGGCGAACAGTTGAACGAGCGTCCTTTACTCGATCTTGGCCGCTCCGAGGCTGAAAGACCGCAGCTTCCCCTCCTCACCTTCTTGCCCGGCAACGGCCTGGCCGCTGAAGTCCTTCGACGCCGTCACCACCGAGGCGAGGTCCGGGTGGATGGTGTCGACACCGGTGTCCAGGAGGGCGACCTTGACGCCCTTGCCGTCGTATCCGGCGGCCCAGGCGGCCGGGCGCCGATCTGCGCGACGCCGCCGCCCACCTTCCAGGCCGTCCCGCCGGCTTCGTCCGCCGACGCCTTGAACCGGCCGTCCAGCCAGAACCGGGCGACCCCCTGCTCCTTCGGGAGGGTTCGCCAGGCGTCGTCGGCACCGGCCTTGGGCACGGTGAGCGCGGCGCCGGCCACACTGGGCAGCTCCCGGCGCACGGTGGCGTCCGCGTCCGTGACCAGCGACTGCTGTGTGCTGCTGCGCTGGGTGGGTTTGCCCTCGTACGACACGATCAGCGGGAGCGTGCCGCGGCGGCGGGGACGACGTGCTGGTCGCCGTCGGCGCCGCGCACCGACACCGGGACGTGCTCACCGCCCGGTGCCTGCCGTACACCCGTCACCCGGCCCCGGGCGTCCGGGGCGCCCCGGACACCGGTGAGGCGGGTGACGTACCGGGCTGCCGGGGCGGAGGGGCCCGCCGCCCGCGCGCCGGGGGCGGAGCCGCCCGGCGCCATGACCGTGGCCGCCGACTCCGTCCGCACGCCGAGACCGGAGCCGGTGGCCGCCACCGACACGCCCGTCGTCAGCCCTGCCAGCAGCAGGGCGGCCAGCGAGGCGGCGGTCGTTGTTCCGTCCCGCATTCAGCTCGCCTGCCCGGGGATCTGCTTGTTGGCGTCGACGATGCTGCGGTCTGTGATCGCGCTGGTGAAGGTGACGGTGCCCACCTTGAACTGGCTGTCCGTCACCTTCTTGACCACGACGGTGCGCTCGCCGAGGAACCGCAGGCTCTTCTTGTCGAAGATCCACTCGGTGCGCTCGCCGTCGGCGGGGTTCTCGCGGGCGATCGCGATTCCGTGCCGGCCCGTGGCGTCGGTCGCGTCGTCCACCGCGACGACCCCGGGGATCTTGGCCGCGGCCTTGTAGAGGGCGGCGCCGACCTTGGCGGGCGGGTAGCTCTCCGTCAGCAGGTCGCCGATGGCGACGAAGGCGGCCTGGTCGCGTGGGACTTCGGCGTCCCGGTGGGCGTCCGACTCACGGTAGATCCGCCGCAGCAGCGCATCGGGGTCGGTGGGCAGCTCGGCCAGGGTGTCGTAGGCGCCGGCCGACGGGACCTTGCTCGCCAGGGTGATGCCGTTGTCACCGGTCTGGCCGGCCTCGATCAGCCAGCCGTCCTTGCCGTCGAGGGAGCTCCAGACCTGGCGGGAGTGCAGCTTGTCACTGACCACCTTGGAGTCGTCGCCGTCCTCCCGGTAGTAGGTGCTGGCGACCTTCGAGGCGATGTAGACGTACTGGCCCTGGTGCGGGGTGGGCACGGAGGTGTCGGCAGCGGCCAGGGAGATGCGGTCGAGGAGCTCGGGGGCACCCGTGGCGTCGGCGGTGCCGACCTGGGTGGTCAGGGCGGGGCCGGTGGCCAGGGCGGTCTTGCCGTGATCCGCGCCGCCGCCGGTGAGGGCGAGGCCGCCCACGACCGCGCCGGCCAGGGTGAAGGCCATGGCGGGCAGCAGGACCGTACGGCGCAGGAACGGGTTGGGGCGCTTCACGGGCGCGACGGGGGTGGCGGTGGCGGTGCGGAGGTCTTCGTGGATCCGGGCCATCATCTGCTCCTTGTGCAACTGGTGACGGCCCGCCGGCAGATCCCGCTCTGCGGAGGGCAGCAGACCCTGCGTCTCCGTCCACTCAGCCGGGTGGGGCTGGTGGGAGGGGCTGGCGTTCATCGGTTTCCTTCCTGTACGGACCGGACCGCGTATCCGCGATCACCTGTTATCTGCCGGTTCGTGCGGGTGGGTTCCCGTTTTTCTTGGAGCAGTTGTGCGTCGGCGAGTTTTCGCAGTCGGGTGCGGGCGCGGGAGAGGCGGGAGCGGACGGTGCCGACCGGGATGCCGAGGGCGCGGGCCGCTTCGGCGTACTCCATCCCCTCGTACAGGCACAGCGTCAGGACCTCGCGCTCGGGGCGCTTGAGGAGGCTGAGGGCGGCCAGGGCGGCGTTGAGCCGGCGCCGGTCGTCCACGCGTCCGGCGGTCTCCTCGGCGTGGTCCTCGATCTGTTCCCCGGCGGCGTTCGCGGCGGCCGCGGCGTTTGCCGCGTTGCGGTAGCGGCGGTTGCTGCGGTGGTGGGAGCGGGCGACGTTGGTGGCGATGCCCAGCAGCCACGGCCGCAGCGAGCCCCCCTCGGCTTCGACCGAGGCACGGCGGCGCCACGCCTCCATGAAGGTGGTCGACATGACGTCCTCGGCCAGCGACCAGTCGGCGGTCAGCCGGAAGGCGTGGTTGTACACCGTGCGGGCACACTCGTCGAAGAGTGCCGCGAAGGCGTCCGGATCCCCGTTGCGCACCCGGGTTCGCATATCTGTGGTCACCTCTTGAACTGCCGGTCGGCGTACATGAGTTCCAGTGAGCTACGTCACGCAGGTCGCACTGACCCCCGCGGCGGCTACCAGCAGAGCCCCAGTGTTGCCGTTCGGTGAGCGGTGCGGTGGGCGAAGCGCAGGGAGCCGAAGTGCACGGCGGCGCCCGGGGCGCGGGCGCGGGCCAGGACTCCCGCGCCCGGGAGTGTGCGTCCGCAAGCCGACGCCTCGGCGATATCGCGCGCCTCGGAGCTACGGGCTCGTGCCCACAGCGTGCCCACAAGACCGGACAACCACGGTGAACAGTGGTGCGGTCCCAGCCGCACACACGCCACATCAGACCTGGTCACAAGCCACGCGGCTGCTCAAGCGCCGTCGCTTCCCAGGCTGAGAGCGCGAGTTCGGTTCTCGTCACCCGCTCCATGGGGAAGGCCCAGGTCAGAGACCCGGGCCTGTGTGCTGTCCGTCGTGTGGCGGGCCCGTCCGCTCCGGGACCCGATGGGCTCCCGGAGCGGGGGCCGATACCCGCAAAGTGGTACCCGGCACCGTGCAGTCAGCTGCCCGGGAGCCAGTCGGCCACCGCCCGCATCACCCTCTCCGCCCCCCGACCAGGCCGTCACCGGTCGCGAACCCGGCCAGGGGAATCGGGGCAGCACGACCTCCGCGCTTCGCGCCTGTGCCTGCCCCGGCCGACCACGGCGTTCCCGGCCATCAGCGCACCGCCGACGCCACGGCCGGTGCGGTCCGTGCCGGCAGTGACAGGCCCGGCCGGAGTGGTCGTACCGCGTTGCCGCGGAGGCGCTGTCGTGTCGGCCGTGCGGCCGGGTACTCGGCGAGGGACCATCGGGGCACCGACGCCTCTGCGGCCCGGCTGCCCGGGGCCCCGGGCAGCGGTGTGGCTGGCGCGGCAAGGACGGCGGCGCGATCAGGGCTTGAGGTCCGGCGGAGAGCACGAGAGGGGGCTGTCGGTGGTGGTGCCAGGTCTGTGGCAGCAGGTGGTGGAGCAGCTGGGAACGGCCGTTGCCGTGATCGACCCGGCTGGGCGGATCGTCGCGGTCAACCCGGCCGCCGAGCGGCTGCTGGGCCGCCCGGCGGCGGTGGTGTACGGGCAGGACCTGCATGACCTGTGCCATCGGGACCCGGGAGGCGCCCTCGTCCCGCGAGAGCACTGCCCGCTGCTGCGGGCGCTGGCTGAGGGGCGTTCGGCACGCGGGGACGACGACAGGTGTCTGCGGGGCGACGGACGGCTGATCCCGATCTCCTGGTCGGCCACGCCTCTGACGGACGACGGTGTCTCCGGCGTCTCCCCCGGCATGGTCGTGCTGATCGTCGAGACCGGGGCGGACCACCGTGCCCGTGGGGAACTCGCGGAGCGGGCGGAACGTCTGGAGCAGTCGGAGCGGGGGGACCAGGCGGAACGAGCCGCTCGTACGAGCGCTCTGGAGAACCTCGCCGAGCGGTTGACGCTTGTCGCGGAGATCACCGACGTGCTCGGTCAGACCCTGGAAGTCGACGAGGCTCTCGCCCGCTTGAGCCGGCTCCTGGTTCCCCGCCTCGCCGACTGGGCCGCGGTCGACCTGCGGGTGGGATCCCGTCAGGTGCAGCGAGTGGCGGTGACTGGCCCTGAGGGCCGTGATGCCGGGCAGGAGGACTGGCGAGGTCATCTGCCTCCGGCCGGGGAGGCGTGCCCGCCCCTGGTTCAGGTGCTGAACGGAGGCGGTCCCGTTCTGCAGGAGCGGGCGGGCCTGGACGCACCGTCCGACTCTCCGCTGGCCGCCGTCCACGGCGCCTTCCTCAGAGCAACTGGCGCGGCCTCCGTCATCACGGTGCCGCTGGGGAGCGGACTGCAGGTCACCGGTGCCCTGACCCTGGTGCGCGTCGACGCGGCACGGCCCTTCGACACCGGCGATCTGGAGGTGGTGAGCGACATCGGGCGCCGGGTCGGCCTGGTCATCGACAACGCCCGCCGGTTCGGCCAGCAGCGCGCGGTCGCCGAGGCCATGCAACGCAACCTCCTCCCCCCGCTGCCCGAGCACGGTCGGATCCAGCTGGCGGCCCGGTACCAGCCCGCTCCGGCCGGCTCGCAGGTCGGCGGCGACTGGTACGACGCGTTCACGCTGAGGGACGCCACGCTCGCCCTGGTCATCGGCGACGTGGTCGGCCACGATCTGACCGCCGCGGCCGGTATGGCGCAGTTGCACGGCATCCTGCGCTCCCTAGCCTGGGACCATTCCGAGCCGACCGGTGCGGTCGTGGACCGCCTCGACGACGCCATGCACGCCATCACGACCGTGCCGATGGCCACCCTCGTCCTCGCCCGGGTGGAAGGCCCGGACACCGGCCCCTGGACACTGCGTTGGACGAGTGCCGGGCACCCGCCGCCCCTGCTGCTGACCCCCGACGGGAACGCGCAGTACCTCGAAGCCGGGCAGGGACTGATCCTCGGGACCGACCTGGGCGGCAGCAGCCGTCGGCCGAGCGCCGCCCACGCCCTGCCGCCGGGGTCCACGCTCCTGCTCTACACCGACGGCCTGATCGAGTCCCCCGGCAGTGACTTGGACGCCGGGCTCGGCCGACTGCGCCGCCAGGCCCTCACGTTCGCCCACGAGCCGCTGGACACGCTGTGTGATCAGCTGGCGGCCCGGGTGCCGCCCGGCAGCACCGACGACATCGCCCTTCTCGCCCTGCGCCTGCCCTGACCGGAGCCGAGGCGTGATCCATGACGGGGTGGCCGCTCAAGTCCCCGGAGCCAGCACCAGAACGCGGAAGGGGCCGGGCGGTACGGTCGGCGGCATGGCCGGGAGGGTGTCGTCTCCTGCGGTCCGCCAGCCCCAGGACCGCATGGTTTCGACCGTCCTGGCGTCCCGGGCGTCTACCAGCGTGACGCCGAGCGCGGCACCGTGGTCGGCGAGCAGGCGCCGCTGCAGGCGCCGGGCGAGGTTCCAGACCTGGTCCCTGTACTCCCGGCGCACGCGAGGCGGCACCACGATTGCGGAGACGACGAAGAGCCCACCGGGGGCGCCGCGGCGAAGCAGGCTCCCTCCCAGGTGTCCGCAGGCCCCGGCCCACCACGGACCTGCGTCGGCCGTGGGGAAGCCGTAGGCGTATCCGGCCAGGGCCGTGGTCTCCGCGATCAGCAGCGAGAACCCCGGGCGCCGTGCGTCGGCCGCGAGACGCCGTAGGAAAGCCGCCCGCGCCTGGTTCCACGCCCACGCGTCGCCGCCGGAGGTCTCCGCGTACAGGTCACCCAGCTCCTGTAGACGGTCCCCGACCTGACCACGGGTCAGCGGACGGACGCGTTCCGCCACCTCGGGCGAGGAGCGGCGCTCCGCCTTCGCCGAGTCCGGCCGGAACGTGCGCGGCCTGCCTCGTGCGGGTTGGAGCGCGGGGAGGGCCAAGGTCGTCGGGAGGAACGCGTGCGCGGACATGAGCAACCCCGCCCCGGGCACGACCGAAGGCCGCCCGGCGTCATCGATCGCCGAGAACGGCACCGGTGTCGGCGGCGGTGCACGGTATGCCCTCGGTCTCTCCCACCGTACTCCCGGCCGGACCCGCCCCGGCGGCCCGGCGGTCACCGGGGGTGGGGAGCGTTCGCAAACTCGGACGCCCGCGCGGAAACGCGCGCAGCCGCCACCGCACCGTCTCCCGGCGTGACGCACGTACAGAAGGCGGTCCCGCGGTCCCTGTACGGGACCGTGGAGCACAACCGTCCCGAGGTCAGCGGCTCGACGAGGACCTCTCCGGCGCCTGCGTCCACCTGGCCGACGGGGGCCTGATCAACGTGTACCGGACCTCTCACCGGCCCCGGGCCGCCGTCCCGCCGGCACACGAGGGTATTCGCCTGACGGAGGGACGGGAGGAGAAGCGAGAGGAGTGAGCGATACAGGAGCAGGAAGACCGGCCCCGTCCGCAGCTCCACGAGCAGGAGTAGCCTGACCGCACCGAGAGCATTTCGCGCAGCGCGGTCGGCGGTGCCGTTCCCGGCGAGTGACGAAACGGGCGCGGCCGTTCTCCTGGCGCCCGGGACGGGACCGCACGATGGGAACCAGCAGAACGCCGGGCGCAGGGGCGTCCGCGGCCGACGCGCACACGTATCGCATGCCCATGCCCCGACTGACCCTCACCCGGGATGTCAGCCACGGCCCGCTGGACGGGGCATGGTGGCCGCGCTGCGACGCCCTGGAACTCGAACTGCCCTCGCTTGTCGGCGCATTGGAACCGGACCCGGACGCCGAGGTACGGGTCGCCGTCGACCCCGCCGAATGGCCCGGCGTCCCGCACGCGGTCATGGCGCCCGGCCGGGCGATCCCCGTGGAGGCGACTGGTCCCGGAGGCGAGGCGCACGTCATCACCCTGGACTGCGACACCGTGGGACGCTGGGTGCTTCTGGTGGTCCCGCCGGAGGAGCCCGCCGGAACGGCCGCCCGGCTGCTGGCCGCGGTCGACGACCCCGAGAACCGGCTGACCGCCACGCGGATGCTGGCCCTCGCCCGCACCGGTCGTCTCGGGGGCACGGCAGGGGAGCAGGAATGAGGTTCGCGGGCTCCGGCGGAAGCCGTGGCGGCAGGCCGTCCCGTCCTGCTCCCCCTCACCGCGCGATCCATCGGCCGGTCGGCGCGAGGCGTCAGACCCTCGACGTGTCTCCCGTGACCGACGAGCAGGACCACGTCCTGGGCGTGTTCGCTCTCGCACCCTGACCGCCGCCGCACGGCCGATCTCTCCGGCGGTCTTCTTCCGGCGGTCTTCTTCCCCACCCCTGCATCCGCCCCGGCGGTGAGATCGGTCAGGACCGCGGCGTCAGCTTGCTGCGGGGACGGGGGCGTGGGTCGGTACCGGTGTCTGCGTCGGATCGGGCTCGGCTGTCACGGCGGAGGGAGCGGGGGCGGGGGCGTAGGGGATCTCTCCGCGCAGGACGGCCTTCGCGCGGTCCTCGTCCAGCTCGCCCTCCCAGCGGGCGACGGCCAGGGTGGCGACGCCGTTGCCGACCAGGCTGGTCAGGGCGCGGGCTTCGGACATGAACCGGTCGACGCCGAAGATCAGTGCCAGGGCGGCGGGCGGGACGTGCGGGATGGCGCTGAGGGTGGCGGCCAGGGCGATGAAGCCGGAGCCGGTGACGCCCGCGGCGCCCTTGGAGGTGAGAAGCATGACGGCGAGCATGGCCAGCTGCTGGGTGAGGCTGAGGTGGATGCCGAGGGCCTGGGCGAGGAAGACCGAGCCCATGGTCAGGTAGATGGCGGTGCCGTCGAGGTTGAAGGAGTACCCGGCGGGCAGCGTGATGCCGACGACCGGTTTCGAGGCGCCCGCGTGCTGGAGCTTGGCCATCATGCGCGGCAGGACGGGCTCGGTGGAGGAGGTGCCCAGGACGATCAGCAGTTCTTCCTTGATGTAGCGCAGGAAGGGCAGCAGCCGCAGTCCGTTCAGGCGCATCACGGTCCCGAGGACGACCAGGACGAAGAAGAGGGCGGTCAGCCAGAACGAGCCGACCAGCAGGGCCAGGTGGCGCAGGGTGCCCAGGCCGTAGTGGCCGATGGTGAAGGCCATCGAGCCGAACGCGCCGATGGGGGCCAGCCGCATGATCCAGCGGATGAGCGTGAACAGGACCGTGGAGAACTTCTCGACACCCCGGGCTATGCCCAGGCCGGCCTCTCCGCTGGCGTGCAGGCCGAATCCGAACAGCACCGACACCAGCAGCACGGGCAGGATCTCGTTGCCGGTCAGGGCGCTGACCAGGGTGGCCGGGATGGTGGCGAGGAGGAAGGCGGCGAAGCCCTCGTGGGCCGTGGTCGCCTCCGGCGGCAGGCCCTTGGTGGACAGGGTCGAGAGGTCGATGTGCAGACCGCTGCCCGGTTTGACGACGTTGACGACGACCAGGCCGATCACCATGGCCACGGTGGTCAGCACCTCGAAGTAGACCAGAGCCTTCAGGCTCACGCGGCCGACCGCGCGGGCGTTGCCCATGGAGGCGATGCCGTGGACGACCGTGCAGAAGATGATCGGTGCGATGAACATCTTCACCAGCGCGATGAAGCCGTCGCCGAGCGGTTTGAGGTCAGCGGCGACGGACGGCCACAACCCGCCCACGGCGGCGCCGAGGAGGACGGCGATCAGGCACTGGAGGTAGAGGTGGGACAGCATCCGGCGGATGCGGCCCGATGGTGGGGTGACGGTACCCGGGGCGGCGTCGTTGCGGCTCATGCGGGGCGTCCTTCCAGGACGGGAACGAGGAGTTCGGCTCGGGCGATACGCCGGGCGGCGCGGTGCAGGAGCACCGTGGGGGACGCGCCGTCCGGTGCGGGGACGGCTCGGGTGGTGATCACGCCGGCGGGGGTGCCCAGGCGCAGCGTGCCGTCGGCGGTCTGCCGGGCCACGCGGTGGGCGAGGGTGCCGGGGGTGGTGGCGGCCGTGGCCAGGGCCACGGCGGAGGTCAGGCCGATCGCCGGGTGCGGGGCGTGCATGGAGACCATGCGCACGGCCAGGTCGTACTCGTCCTGGTTGACGAGGATGCCCTGTGTGGTGCGATAGGGGGCGGGTCGGGCGACGATCCCCACTTTCGGTACCGCGTGGCTGACCGGATCGCCCTCGCGGGCCAGGCCCATGGCCAGCGCCGCCTGGCGGCGCAGCAGGGTCAGCGCGGGGACCGCGGTGGCGAACGCGGTGAGGGATTCCGTGCCGTCGAGGCCGAACGCCTTGGCCTCGAACAGCGCGGCCGGCGCGCCGGCGTCCACCAGGGATGCCTCGACAAGGCCGGCCGGGCCGGTCAGCTCGTCCAGTGCCCGGCCGGTCGGCAGTGCGCGGCCGGTCGTCGAGCCCGCCGGGTCCTGAAACCCGAGCAGGACCGGCACGCCCGGCGCCGAGGTACCCGGGACCACGGCCGTGCCCTCATCCGGGGCCGTGCCCGCGGGGGTGGGGATCGTGCCGGTGAGGCGGGCCCCGGTGTTGACGTTGAGCATGCGGACGGTGATGGTGTCCGACTCGATCGGCACGAGACGGTGGTGGACGGCGTACAGGGCCACGGCGGTGGCGCAGTTGCCGCAGTTGCTGGCCCACTCCACGCGCTCGTCGCCGATCCCGACCTGTGCGAAGGCGTACTCGACATCCACGCCGGCCTCGGTCGACGCCTGTACGACGGCGGCCTTGGAGGTGGTGGAGGAGGCTCCGCCCACGCCGTCGATCTGGCGGGGGTCGGCGGCGTTGAAGGCGGCGAGCAGGAGGGCATCGACGTCCACGCCCGTGGCGGCCACGTCGCGGTGGTCGAAGATCCAGCACTTGCTGGTTCCTCCGCGGATCATCTCGCCCTGCAGACGCAGCACAACCGACTCCTCACAGCCAGGGATGGGGAAGCCCGCCGACGGTCTCGCCGTGCGTGGTGTCCTCCACGGTGGGTTACGGCAGCGTGAAGTACAATCTCGGAAAACTGGATAGCTATTAAGCTGAAGTGAACGCTGGAGGTGGCGGCATGCTCGACGTCCGGCGCATCCTGTTGTTCACGGAGGTCGCCCGGCGCGGCTCGGTGACCGCGACAGCCCGCGCTCTCAACTACACCCCGTCAGCGGTGTCGCAGCAGGTCAGCCGCCTGGAAGCGGAGGCGGGGCAGCCTCTGCTGGAACGCCATGCCCGGGGCGTCACCCTCACCGACGCCGGACGGGCGCTGGCCGAACGAGGGCAACGGATCGAACGCGAACTGCAGGCCGCGGAGAACGAACTCGCCGACCACGTCGGCCTGCGCGCGGGCACCCTGCGCATCGGCACCTTCCCCACCGTCGGCGCCTCGCTCCTCCCACAGGCCGTGATCGCCTTCCGGGACGCCCACCCCGACGTACGGCTGACCGTCCGCAGCGCCCGCATCGCCGGGCTGTGGACGATGCTGGAGAACCGGGAGATCGAGATGTCCCTCATGTGGGACTACGACTGGAGCCGGATCGACCGGGAGGACATCGTCATCACCCCCCTCCTCGATGACCCGCCGGCCCTTCTCGTCAGCGACCACCATCCACTCGCCGGCCGTGACACCGCCTCACTCGCCGACTTCGCAGACGACTCCTGGATCACCCGCGCCGAGCATCACCCGGTGGCCGAAGCCCTCGTGCGCGGCTGCCGCGCCGTAGGCTTCGAGCCCCACATCGCCTACGAGGCCCACGACTACCAGGAGGCCCAGGCCATGGTCGCCGCCGGCATCGGCGTCGCCCTCGCTCCCACCCTGGCCCTGGAGGGCATCCGACCCGGCGTGAACGTCCTGCCGCTCCAGCCGCCGGCCCCCGTCCGCCGCATCCTCCTGGTTCGCATGGCCGACCACTCGCTCACCCCCGCCGCCCTGACCTTCGCCGGACTCCTCCGCGACGCCGCTGCGGCCCGGACCCTCTGACACCGAACCACGCCCACCGGTCACGGTCGAGGCGAAAAAAATTCTGTGGCTCTTCGCGGCAACCTTTTCGGCCTCTCGGACCACTCGGTGTTGTCCGGCCAGGTGGTCCGGTCAGATGCAACGGCTGAAAGAGAGCACAGGCGTGTCCCTGGAACGAGAGCACAGACATGTCCCCGGCCCACCCACGTCATCGGTGGCGTCCCGCGTCGGCGGCCACCGTGCCGACGGCGGCGCGCGCGGTGGCCGCCCGAAGCATCGTGGCCGTCGGTTGCTCGCGCGCCGGGGCCTCTGGGCGGGTCTCACCATGGTGGTCGTGGCCGGCTCGGCTGTCGTGGTCAGCCAGGCTTCGGCGCAGCAGAAGACCCTGGATCTGAAGAAGTGGTACGTGCTGGTCAACCGCAACAGCGGCAAGGTGCTGGACGACCGCGCCTCCGCCAGGAACGACGGCGCGGCGGTGGTGCAGTGGACGCGCCACGGCGGCGCCAACCAGCAGTGGCGGTTCATCGACGCGGGTGACGGGTACTACCGGCTGCAGAACCGGAACTCCGGCAAGGTCCTGGACGACCTCGGCTGGTCGAAGACTGCCGGCTCCGCCCTCGTGCAGTGGAAAGACCTGAACGGCACCAACCAGCAGTTCGAACTGGCCAAGTCGGCGGACGGCTACGTGCGGTTGGTCAATCGCTTCAGTGGCATGGCCGTCGATGTCCGCAACGCCGCCAAGGCCGACGGGAGCGGTGTCGTCCAGAACCGCGACCGGGGCGGCGCCGATCAGCAGTGGCAGCTCGTCCCGGCCGGGAGCGTCGGCGGCTCCGGTACGCCCACCGCGCCGAGCAGCAGCGTTCCCACCAGCCCGGCTCCGAGCAGCTCGCACCCGTCGTCCACGCCGTCGTCCACCCCGTCTCCCGTGGCCGCCGGCGGCAGCTCGACGACACGTTTCATGGGCAGCAGCACGGTGCTCATCGGCGGCTCGATGTCCGACGCCTCGGCGGCCGCGGCGCCGTTCGACGTGCGGTACGCCTATGTGCACAGCCAGCCCGCGCCCTCCTCGGACTACTACACGGCAGCGAAATGCCAGGACGGATGGTCGGGCTGGTGGGGCTGCTGGAACGGCAGCACCACGGCGCCCGGCACGTACGTGACCTGGCGGGACGACGTGGTGTCCCAGGCGACGTACAAGGGCAGCGCGCGTCCGCAGAAGATGCTCTGGACCTGGTACTCGTTGCGCGACCTCGGGGACGCGGCGGGCGAGGGCGACGGTCCGGGCGAGGTCAAGGCCATCAACCGGGTTGACCTGCTGACCCGTTACCTGAACGACTACCGTTTCTTCCTCCAGAAGATCGGCACGTCGCAGGAAGCGATCGACCTGGAGCCCGACTTCTGGGGCTACGTCCGGTCGCTCGGCGATCCGCACCAGGTTCCCGCGCAGGTCTCGAGCGCGAACCCGAAGGACTGCGGTTCGCAGGAGAACAGCGCCACCGGACTCGCCCAGTGCCTGATCTCGATGGCGCACAAGTACGCGCCGAACACCGCCGTGGGGATGCACCTCTCCTGCTTCGACTGGGAGACCAACACGCAGGCTTGCGTCAAGTCCTACGAGAGCTTCGGGGCCAAGAACGCCGACTTCCTGGCCACCGATGTGTCGGACCGCGACGCGGGCTGGTACGCGCAGCCGGCCCACGGCGGCAGTGACCACTTCTGGACCGACCAGAAGGCCGCCGCCGCGCTGCAGTTCTACAAGACGATGGCCGAGTCCGTGGGCAAGCCGGTGGTCCTGTGGCAGATCCCCGTGGGCAACATGGCGCAGAACAACACCCTCAACCACTACAAGGACGACAAGGTGGACTGGTTCTTCGCACACATGGACCAGGTCGCGAACGCGCACATCGCCGGCCTGTTCTTCGGTCCGGGGCAGCAGGAACAGACCTCGGTCGAGACCGACGGCGGAAACCTGATCAACAAGACGATCGCGTACCACAACTCGGGCGGTACACCGCTCAAGTAGGCGAAGCCGACGAATGCGCCCCCATCGCTTCGATGGGGGCGCATTTCGTCGTCTTCGTCGGGCTGAGGACTTCTCCGGTCGGCGTCGGCCATGCCGCCGTCGGTGCGGGCGCCGGTCGAGGAATGCGTCGCTGCGGCGGAAGGCGAATGCGGCCCGGGACGCCGGCGCCCCCACCGCGCAGGACCAGGAGCCCACCCATCAGCCCGACAAGCCTCGCCGAGCCTCCGTCTGGTCCCCAAACGCATGGAACCCCGGCCGGCGCACGGCTGGGGTTCCTCGACGAGGCGGGGAAGCAGCGGTCAGCGCTGCAGGGTGAGGACGCCCGGCCGCCACGGCAGTCGGTCGTAGGGGCCGGTCGCGGTGGGGGACTTGCCCTGGTAGAGGAACTGCAGGTGGCAGGGGTCGACGGTCATGGTCTGGTCGGGGTCGGTGCGGACCAGGTCACCATGGCTGATGTCGTTGGTCCAGGTGGCACCGCTGTTGGCCTTGCCCGCGAACGGGCTGCTCTCGGTGGCGGCCTGCGGGGCCCACGGACCGTTCAGGCTGGAGGCGGTGAACGAGCGGAAGAAACGCTGCTCGGTCGCACCCCGAGCCTCGACGATCATGAGGTACTGGTTCTGCCCCTGGAC
>NZ_JBEYFC010000049.1:0-29997 GCF_040634175.1 Streptomyces sp. NPDC007162 | reverse complement strand
GGTTGAGGAACGTGCGCGACAGCGGGTGCGTTGTGGCTGGTCGCGCAGTTCCTCAACCGGCGCCCCTGAAGGGGCGCTGCATCAAGCCGTTGTTGCATAAGTAGTGGCCGGCTTCTCCAGGACGATCATCTGGACGCCGTCCGCGCCCTTCGACGTGCCCACGGTCTCGTAGCCGACCCTCCTGTACAGCCTCAGGTTGCCCTCGCTGCGGTGGCCGGTGAAGAGGCGGAACTTCTTGGCGCCGCGCTCCTCGACCAGCGCGGACTCGGCCGCGCGCAGCAGCCTCGCGCCGATGCCGTGGCCCTGGAGGCGGGGGTGGACGCAGAGCTTCCCGATGGCCGCGGCGCCGTCCTCGGTGACCTTGCCGCGGACCGAGCCGACGACCTCCTCGCCGAGGCGGGCCACGAAGACGCAGTCGGCGGCGACCTCCTGGCGGACCGAGTCCAGACTCTGCACGAGCGGGTCGATGCGGTAGTTGCCGTACAGCGCCGCCTCGCTCTGGAAGCACAGGTACTGGAGCCTGAAGATCTGCTCCGCATCATGCTCGGTCGCCACCGAGATGGTCACGCTCATGCCCATGTGCGCACGCCTCCCGCTCACCTGATCACCTGTCGTTCTCACTCCTATCCCCCCACTTCGCGGCCCGCAACCTCCGGCGTCAACAATCGGCGCAGACATCCCAGACATCTGGAACGTTCCGGTCCCAGGTTGCCCTGTGAGATACCCAACTCCCCCGCGACCTCCCGGTATGTGAGGTCCCGCGAGGAGAACAGGCTCTGGAGGAGGCGGGGGCAGCGACCGGGGAGGCGGGCAACCGCGGCGCGCAGGGCGCGCTGGTGAGCGGCGGCGAGGGCGAGTTGCTCCGGGCCGGCCGCGGTGAGATCGACGGGTTCGGTGCCGTAGGGGCGTTCGTGGCGTGCTCTGCGGCGGGTGCGGCGGGACTCCGCCCGGACGGCCCGGCGCAGCCAGTCCTCGGGGGCGCGGGGCGGCCCGTGGGTCTCCAGGCGCTCCAGGAGGCGGAGCCAGACGGTCTGCTCCAGGTCGCCGGGGTCGTTCCCCGAGGCATGTGCCTCGGCACGGGCCTCGGCGGTGAGCAGCGGGCGCAGGGCGGCGACCAGGTCGTGCGTCATGTGCGGAACGACGAGGCCGCCCCGGGGCAGGTTGCCGGGACGGCCGGGAGACACCTCGAACGGGGTGCCGGTGCTCAGCCGTTGACGAAGTCGGCGCGGGCCAGCAGGGCGGTGTCGGCGTTGTCGGTGAAGACACCGTCGATGCCCGTCGCGAAGTACGCCTGGAAGACGGGGAAGACGTCGCCGTAGGCGTCCGCGGCGCCGCCCTTGCGGAAGGCCGGCGGCAGGAACGGGTTCTCGTTGCGCATGGTGTAGGGATGGAGGACCAGGCCCACCTTGTGCGCGTCCGCGACCAGCGTGCTCGGCGCGGTGAAGTCGCCGTTCGCGTCCTTGGGGATGATCAGGTCGAGGGTCGGGCCGATGCCCTGCGCGTAACCGGCGATCTCCCGCAGGCCCTTCGGCGTGATCAGGTCGGCGACCGTGCGCGGGTCACCGGTGGCCACGAAGTCGTAGGGCCGGGTGTTCGCGGCGGACAGCAGCACGACCAGCGGGTTGTCGACCAGGGTGTTCAGGCGCTGGATGCTGGTCGGCTCGAAGGACTGCAGGATGACCGGCGAGTTCCGCTTGTCCTTGCCGTACTTGCGCAGCAGCTTGGCGACCCGCTCCTCGAGGCCGAGGCCGAGCCCGCGGAAGTAGGTGGGGTGCTTGGTCTCGGGGTAGATCCAGACCTGCTTGCCGCGCCTGCGGGTCTGCTCGTCCTGCCACTTGAGGACTTCCTCGAAGGTGGGGATCTCCCAGCGGCCGTTGTAGAGCGTGTTGTGCGGGCGGTTGGCCGGGATGCGCTCGACCGCGCGCAGCGTCTTCAGCTCGGCGAGCGTGAAGTCCTCGGTGAACCAGCCGGTCGTGGGGACGCCGTCCAGCGTCTTGGTGGCCTTGCGGTCGGCGAACTCCTTGTGGTCGGCGACGTCCGTGGTGCCGCCGATCTCCGGCTCGTGACGGCAGACCAGGTGGCCGTCCTTGGTGGGGACCAGGTCGCCGGCCTCGACGACGTCGGCACCGAGGTCGAGGGCCAGGTCGTAGGAGCCGAAGGTGTGCTCCGGGCGGTAGCCGCTGGAGCCGCGGTGTCCGATGACGGTCGGCTTCGGCAGGCTCTTGAGCCCGCCGCCGTGTCCGGTCTGCTTCGCCTCGGCCGCTCTGGCGGCGCCGGGCAGTCCGAGGACCGCACCGCCGGCGCCGAGGACCGCGGCCCCGAGCAGCGCCCGCCGCCCCGTCATGCCGTTCGCCTGGGTCCGCTCGTTCGATTCGTTGCTGTCCATGAGCGCTCTCCTGCCGTCCGCCCGTTCGAATGCGCGCCGATCGTAGGGGTGCGGACGTGACCGACGGGAGACCGCCGGCCCAACGGCCGGGTGACGCCGTATGGCTGGTGGACGGCGGGCATGACGGTCCGTCGGCGATTTCCGTCACATGGCCGCCGCTCGGTGGACACGTGCCTTCGGGACGCCACCGCAGGTAAACCAGCGTCAACACTACGTAAGACCTCGGTGAACCGGCCGTACCCGATGTGCGCTTCCCACGGAGCCGCGAGTAATGTCCTCACCTGCACAGACTCATACCGCCCCTCGACATCGGAGGACCCGTTGTCCCGCTTCGCGCTCATCAAGGCAGTGCTCGGACCGATCATGCGCCTGATGTTCCGCCTCCGGGTGGAAGGCGTGGAGCAGATCCCGGGGGACGGTCCGGTCATCCTCGCCGGCAACCACCTGACCTTCATCGACTCGATGATCCTGCCGCTGGTCAGCAAGCGGCAGGTGTTCTTCATCGGCAAGGACGAGTACGTCACCGGGAAGGGCCTCAAGGGCCGTCTGATGGCGTGGTTCTTCACCGGTGTCGGCATGATCCCGGTGGACCGGGACGGCGCGAGCGGCGGGGTCGCCGCGCTGATGACCGGCAAGCGGGTCCTGGACGAAGGCAAGATCTTCGGGATCTACCCGGAGGGCACCCGCTCCCCCGACGGCCGGCTGTACCGGGGCCGGACCGGCATCGCGCGGCTGACGCTGATGACCGGCGCGCCCGTGGTGCCGTTCGCGATGATCGGCACGGACAAGCTCCAGCCCGGCGGCAAGGGCATGCCGCGACCCGGCAGGGTGACCGTGCGGTTCGGCGAGGCGATGGAGTTCTCCCGGTACGAGGGCATGGACCGGGACCGCTATGTGCTGCGGGCCGTGACCGACTCCGTGATGGCGGAGGTCATGCGGCTGTCCGGTCAGGAGTACGTGGACATGTACGCCACGAAGGCGAAGGCCGCCTGAGCACGGGTGAGCGTCTGACACTCTTTCGGGGGATGGGCACGGACCGTTGGTCCGTGCCCTTTTGTCTGCCCTTTTGTCTGCCATCCGCCTGACGTCCGAGCGGGATTGTCAGGCGTCCGCCTGCCGGTGGAATCTGGCCCGACACTTCGGTCATTCCTTCGCATTTACCGGCCATATGAGCACACAGCATGTCTTATTTAGATATGCAGAAACCTTCTCGGCGTACCCTGCTCCGTGTTCCGTTCGCTGCCGCAGGCGCGGGGCTCCTGGCGTCATGTTCCGACTCCGGCTCCGAACCCCGCTCCGGCCCGCAGCACACGGCCGGCACCGCAGCGTTCGTCCCCCAGGGACCCAAGGGGTATGTCAACCCGTCGGACCCGGAGGTGCTCGCGGCCGAGCGCAGGCGCGGATCCGGGCCGGTGCGCATGGTCAGGTTGACGGCCTCCGAGAGCACGCTGGACCTGGGCGGACGGTCCGTGCACAGCTGGGCGTACAACGAGTCGGTGCCGGGGCCGCTGGTACGCGTCACCGCGGGAGACGTGCTGAGCCTGACCCTCAGCAACCGGCTGGCCGAGAAGACCACTCTGCACGCCCACGGGGTGCGGCTGCGCTGCGACATGGACGGCGCGCCGGACCTCACCCAGGCGCCCATCGCGCCGGGCGCGGACTTCGTCTACCGCTTCACCGCCGCCCATCCGGGGACGTACCTGCTCCACTCGCACGTCGGCATGCAGCCCGACCGCGCCCTGTACGCGCCGTTCATCGTCGACGATCCGAAGGAACCGCTCAAGTACGACAAGGAATGGATCGTCGTCCTGGACGACTGGCTCGACGGCATCGAGGGCTCCAGCCCCGAGCAGGTGCTCGAACAGCTCAAGCCGGGCGGTGGCATGAAGATGGGGACAGGGATGGGGATGGGGATGGGCCCGGCCCATCACAGCCCGGGCCCGCACGGATCGCCGAGTGCTTCCGCGTCGCGGTCCGGTTCGCCGTCGGCGACCCGGTCACCGTCGGGGACACCGTCCAGGGTCAGGCGCGCGCTGGGTACCGACCGGGTGCTGCGTGACTCCCACAGCCGCCTGCTCCACGGTGAGGGCGGCAACGTCGCCTATCCCCACTACCTGATCAACGGACGGCTGCGCACCGACCCCTCCGTCTTCCGCTGCCGCCCCGGCGACCGCATCCGGATCCGCATCATCAACGCGGGCTCCGAGACGGCGTTCCGGGTGGCGCTCGGCGACCACCCCATGACGATCACCCACACCGACGGCTATCCCGTGCAGCACAAGCGCACCGACGCGCTGCTCATCGGCATGGCCGAGCGGTACGACGTGCTGGTCACCGCCAAGGACGGGGTCTTCCCGCTGGTCGCGCTCGCCGAGGGCAAGAAGGGCAAGGGGGTCGCGATCCTGCGGACCGACAAGGGCAGAAACCTTCCCGCGCCGGACGCCCGTCCGGACGAGCTGGACCGCGAGATCGTGCCGGCGCGCCGGCTGCTGCCGGCCGACTCCGTCGCCATGGACGACCGGGTTCCCGACCGCGATCTGCGGATCAGGATCACGGGCACGATGCAGCGTTATGACTGGGGGTTCGACCACAAGCCGTACGACGTGCGGGAACGGCATGCGGTGCGGGCCGGGGAGCGGGTGCGGCTGACGCTCCTCAACGCGACCGACATGTGGCATCCGATGCACCTGCACGGGCACACGTTCTCGGTCAACGGGATCAGCTCGACCGGGGCGCGCAAGGACACCACGATCGTGCTGCCGCACCGCAAACTGGTGCTGGACTTCGACGCCGACAACCCCGGGTTGTGGATGCTGCACTGTCACAACCAGTACCACTCGGAGAGCGGGATGATGACGGTGCTGGGGTACAAGAGGTGAGCTGGGCTCCTTACGGGGCGCTCTCCAGCCGCTGGTCTCGGAGCAGGAACCACGCTGCCGCCGCCGTCGCGAGGAGGACCGCCGCTCCCGCACCCGATGCCAGGTGGAGTCCGTGCACGAAGGAGTCGCGGGCCGCTGTCAGCATGTCGGCCGCCGTCGGCGAGGGCATGCTCTTCGCCGCCTCCACCGCCGCTCCGAGGGACTCGTGGGCGGCGGCCGGGGTGCCCGTGGGTCCCGGGAAGCCGCGGTAGACGCCCATCACGATCGAACCGAGCAGGGCGATGCCCAGCGCCGCACCCAGTTCGTACGCCGTCTCGGAGACCGCGGAGGCGGCGCCCGCCTGGTTCCTGGGGACGCTGGAGAGGATCACGTCCGCCGTGACCGTGAAGGAGAAGCCCGCGCCGACGCCGACCACCAGGAGGGCGGCACCGAGAACCGGGTAACCGGTGGACCGGGACAGAGTCGTCAGCGCGGCCAGGGCCACGCCCACGGCCGCCAGGCCGCCGGAGACCACCAGCCGGACCGAGTGGCGGCGGGCCGCCCGGCCGGCCACCAGGCCCGCCCCCACCGCGCCGACGGCGGCGGGGAGCTCGGCCAGGCCGGCCTCGAACGGAGACCTGCCCTGCACCAGTTGCAGGTACTGGGAGAGGAAGAACACCAGGCCCGACATGCCGAGCACGGTCAGCAGGTCGGCCAGCACGGCGCCACTGAAGCCGCGGCTGCGGAACAGCCGCATGTCCAGCAGGGGCTTGGGCATGGTGAGCTGGCGGCGGACGAACCCGTGGAGGGCGGCGGCGCCGAGCACGGCGGCCGCCGCGGTGACCGCGGTGAGACCGTGGGCCGCCGCCTCCTTCACCGCGTAGACGAGGGCGATCATGCCGACCAGCGACAGGACGACGCTGATCAGGTCCCAGGGTCCGGGGTCGGGGTTGCGGGACTCGGGAAGCGTCCGGACGCCGACGAGGACCAGGACCACCATCACCGGCAGGTTGATCAGGAAGACCGAGCCCCACCAGAAGTGTTCGAGCAGGAAACCGCCGACGATCGGCCCGACGGCGGTACCGGCCGAGGCCGCCGCGCCCCAGACACCGACGGCGAGACTGCGCTCACGCGGGTCGTGGAAGAGGTTGCGGATCAGGGCGAGGGTCGCCGGCATCAGGGTCGCGCCCGCGACACCCAGCAGGGCCCGGGCGGCGATCATCATCCCGGGTGTGGTCGCGTAGGCGTTCAGTACGGATATCGCGCCGAACACGGTGGCGCCGCACAGCAGGATCCGCTTGCGGCCGATGCGGTCGCCGAGACTGCCCATGGAGACCAGCAGACCGGCGATGACGAACGAGTAGACGTCACCGATCCACAGCAGCTGGGTGCCGGACGGGTCGAGGTCCTCGCTGATGTAAGGGGTCGCGAGGCCGAGGACGGTGGCGTCGACGGCCACAAGCAGCACGGCGAGCACGAGCACGCAGAGCGCGAGCCACCGGCCCGGGCGCTTCTCCGTCTCCGTGGCGGCCGCCGGCCGCAGGGCGCTGGTCATGATTCCTCTCTTCTTCGTGCGCCGCCGAGCAGCAGCTCGACGATCATGTGGGTGAAGTCCTTGCGGGCGACGCGGCCCTCGGAGACCGCCCAGGCGGCGGAGGCCAGCAGGCCGTACAGCGCCTCGGTGAGCCAGGCCGGGGTGAGGTCGATGCGGAACTCGCCGCTCTGCTGCCCGCGCCGGAAGAGGGCCGCGACGCGGTCGTCGATCCGGGTCCAGCCCGCGTTCTGCCCATCGCCCTCGAACAGCTGGTTCTCGGTGTAGAGGAAGGCCAGCAGCCCGGCGGCCGGTTCGATCTCGCGGACCAGGCGGTGCACGGCGTCGGCCGCCGGGCCCTCGTCGAGGCGGGCCGCGTCCAGCGCCGCCTCGCACTCCGCGATGCCGAGCGCCTCCAGCGCGCGGACCAGCGCGTCGCGGCCCGCGAAGTGACGGTGCAGCGTGGCCCGGCTGATCCCGGCGGCCCTGGCGACCTCGTCCATGGTCGCCGTGGATTTACGGGTCAGCAGGGCGGCCGCGCTGCGCAGGACGTGGTCACGATCGAGGGCCATGAGACAAGAGTAGTCCATCTGAGACAGATCTGTCTCAATGTGGGCATGCGTGGCTCACAGGGGGTGGCTCATGGTGCCAGCCGCGGGGTGTTCGGGGAACTCTGTCGGCTCAGTGCCAGGGCAGGCTGCCGCGGTGCTCCCAGTAGGCGCGGGGGTCCTCGGCGAGGGCGGCGAGGCGGGTCAGCTGGTTCTCGTCCAGGTCGACCACGGCCGCGTGCAGGTTGGAGTCCAGCTGGCCGAGTGTCGCCGCGCCGGAGAGGACGACTCCGGCCCAGGGCCGGCGCAGTACGAACGCGAGCGCCACGGCGTCGCAGCCGAGGCCGGTCTCCTCGGCCACGGCGCGTACGGCGTCGGGGGCGTGCGGGGCGGCGAGGCGGCCGTTGGCCATGCCCTCCTTCACGATCACCGTCAGTCCGGCGTCGTGCGCCTCGGCCAGGGCGGGGGCCGCCGAGGTCTCCAGGGCGTTGAACGTCGACTGGACCGTACGGAAGAGGGGCTCGCCGTCGACCGTGACGGCGAGGGCGGCCCGGATGGCGTCGGCCTGGGCCGGGCCGCTCGTGGAGAAGCCCACGGTGAGGCCGCCGGCCGCCGCTTCGGCGAGGCGCGCGTGGAGTTCCTTGTCGGTGAGGGCGGGACTGTCCGGGGTCACCGAGTGGATCTGGTAGAGGTCGAGTCGGTCGCCGAGGAGTTCCGCGGTCTCGGCGCGCTGGCGGTCGTAGGTCTCGACGCTGTGGTCCTTGACCTCGTGCTGCTCGGCGTCCGTGGTCCAGTCGGCGGTGTAGGTGTAGCCCCACTTGCTGCCGACGACCACGTCGGTGAGGTCCGGGCGGGCCTTGAGCCAGTCGGCGAGGAACTCCTCGCTGCGGCCGTAGGAGCGGGCGACGTCGAAGTAGCGGACGCCCTGGGCGTAGGCGGCGTCGAGGAGTTCGTGGGTGCGGGTGCGCAGGGCCTCTACGCTGCGGTTCTCGCCGAGGTCGGCTTCGCGGCCGAGGTTGATGTAGCCGGGGCGGCCGACCGCGGCGAGGCCCAGGCCGATGTGGCAGGTGGGGGTGGTTGCTGTTGCCAGTCGGGCGAAGGGCATCGCGGGTTCCGTTCGGTCGGCTGCATCGGTCCATTGACCAACGTAACCCGCGATGACCTTTGGTTCGCCGTTCAGCTCGGGCGGTTGATCGCGCCCTTACCCGCGCCCCTGACGGGGCGCTTTCGCCGTCGCCCATTCGTGCTGCTCCGCCACGTTCGTCTTCACCTCTGCCAGCTGGACGGCCACCGCGCTCGGGGCCGTGCCGCCGCGGCCGTTGCGGGAGGCGAGGGCACCGGGGACGTTGAGGACCGTGCGGACCTCAGGGGTCAGGTGGGAGCTGATCTTGGCGAACTGGTCGTCCGTCAGTTCGTCCAGCTCCTTGTTCTCGGCCTCCGCGGCCTTCACGCACTCGCCGGCGACCTCGTGGGCCACGCGGAACGGCACGCCCTGCTTGACCAGCCACTCGGCGATGTCGGTGGCGAGGGAGAAGCCCGCCGGGGCCAGTTCCTCCATGCGCTCGCGGTTGACGGTGAGGGTGGCCATCATGCCGGTGAAGGCGGGGAGCAGGACCTCCAGCTGGTCGCAGGAGTCGAAGACCGGCTCCTTGTCCTCCTGGAGGTCGCGGTTGTACGCGAGGGGCAGCGCCTTCAGGGTGGCCAGGAGACCGGTCAGGTTGCCGATCAGGCGGCCCGACTTGCCGCGCGCCAGCTCCGCGATGTCCGGGTTCTTCTTCTGGGGCATGATCGACGAGCCGGTGGAGAACGCGTCGTGCAGGGTCACGAAGGAGAACTCCTTCGTGTTCCAGATGATGACCTCCTCCGCGATCCGGGAGAGGTTCACACCGATCATCGCGGTGATGAAGGCGAACTCCGCCACGAAGTCGCGGGAGGCGGTGCCGTCGATGGAGTTGCCGACGCTGCCGTGCTCGAAGCCGAGGTCGGCCGCCACCGCCTCCGGGTCCAGGCCCAGGGAGGAACCGGCGAGCGCGCCGGAGCCGTAGGGGGAGACGGCCGTGCGCTCGTCCCACTGGCGCAGCCGCTCCGCGTCCCGGGACAGGGACTGGACGTGGGCCAGGACGTGGTGGGCGAAGAGGACCGGCTGGGCGTGCTGGAGGTGGGTACGGCCGGGCATCGCCGCGTCCGGGTGGGCCTCGGCGAGGCCGATCAGGGCGTCCTGGAGGTCGGCGATCAGGCCGCCGATGACGCGGGCGTGGTCGCGGAGGTACATCCGGAAGAGGGTCGCGACCTGGTCGTTGCGGGAGCGGCCGGCGCGGAGCTTGCCGCCGAGGTCGGGGCCCAGGCGTTCGAGGAGACCGCGCTCCAGGGCGGTGTGGACGTCCTCGTCGGCGATCGTGCCCACGAAGGAGCCGTCCGCGACGTCGGCCTCCAGCTGGTCGAGCCCCGCGATCATGCGCTGGAGCTCGTCCTCGGTGAGCAGGCCCGCCTTGTGCAGCACGCGGGCGTGGGCACGGGAACCGGCGATGTCGTAGGGCGCGAGCCGCCAGTCGAAGTGGACGGACGCGGACAGCTTCGCCAGGGCCTCGGCGGGACCGTCGGCGAAACGGCCGCCCCAGAGCCGTACGTCACCGCTGTTGCTGCTCACTTGCGTTGCTCCTAGAGAGGGTTGACGGGTGGCCCAGATCCTTGCAGATCTATGCCTGGTCTCGCTTGGCCGCGATCTTCGACGACAGGCTGTAGATGTCGATGAAGCCCTTGGCCGCGGCCTGGTCGAAGGTGTCGCCGGTGTCGTAGGTGGCGAGGTTGAAGTCGTAGAGGGAGGACTCGGAGCGGCGGCCGGTGACGACCGCGCGGCCGCCGTGCAGGGTCATCCGGATGTCGCCGGTGACGTGCTGGTTCGCCTCGTCGACGAACCCGTCCAGGGCGCGCTTGAGCGGGGAGAACCACTGGCCGTCGTAGACGAGTTCACCCCAGCGCTGTTCCACCTGCCGCTTGTAGCGGGCGAGTTCGCGCTCGACGGTGACGTTCTCCAGTTCCTGGTGGGCGGTGATCAGCGCGATCGCGCCCGGCGCCTCGTACACCTCGCGGGACTTGATGCCGACGAGGCGGTCCTCGACCATGTCGATGCGGCCGACGCCCTGGGCGCCCGCGCGCTCGTTGAGTTCCTGGATCGCCTGGAGCACGGTGACCGGTTTGCCGTCGATCGCGACCGGGACGCCCGCGTCGAAGGTGATGACCACCTCGTCGGCCTCGCGCGGGGTGGCCGGGTTCTGGGTGTACTCGTAGATGTCCTCGATCGGGCCGTTCCAGATGTCCTCCAGGAAGCCCGTCTCCACGGCGCGGCCGAAGACGTTCTGGTCGATGGAGTACGGGGACTTCCTGGTGGTCGCGATCGGCAGGTTCTTCGCCTCGCAGAAGGCGATGGCCCTGTCCCGGGTCATCGCGTAGTCGCGGACCGGGGCGATGCAGGTGAGGTCGGGGGCGAGGGCGACGATGCCGGCCTCGAAGCGGACCTGGTCGTTGCCCTTGCCGGTGCAGCCGTGGGCGACCGTGGTGGCGCCGTGCTTGCGGGCGGCGGCGACCAGGTGCTTCACGATCGCCGGCCGGGAGAGCGCGGAGACCAGCGGGTAGCGGTCCATGTAGAGGGCGTTGGCCTTGATCGCCGGGAGGCAGTACTCCTCGGCGAACTCGTCCCTGGCGTCGGCGACCTCGGCCTCGACCGCCCCGCAGGCGAGCGCTCGCTTGCGGATGACGTCCAGGTTCTCGCCGCCCTGGCCGACGTCCACCGCGACGGCGATGACCTCGGCGTTCGTCTCCTCGGCGATCCAGCCGATGGCGACGGAGGTGTCCAGCCCGCCCGAGTAGGCGAGTACGACGCGCTCGGTCATGGGTCCCTCCTCACGTACATCCGCTTGCTATGCATGAGTATGCAGAGCCCTGCATGATTCGTCAATCGGCTGGGATCGCGGAACGGATTCTCAGAAAGCTTTGAACAAACGAAACCGCTTACCCGTACCCATGCCTGAACGCCGGCGCCGCGTTGGTAAACCCACCTCTGACCCAAGTGAGGCATCCGCATGTCCAGGGCTCTCCCGAAGTACAACAAGCGTCGTGTCGCGTTCATCGGCGGCGCCGCCGCGGTGGCGCTGTCCGGTGCGGTCATCGCCGGTTCGGCCCTGGCCGGAACGCCGGACAAGAGCAGCGACACCAGCAACGCCCGCACCTTCGCGGCCTCGCCCGGCACGATCACCTGCCCCGACGTCGCCTCCAAGCTGCCGGCGGTCCCCGCCACCGCGAAGGCGGAGGTCGACCGCAACCTCGCACTCCTGCAGACGCAGATCCAGGAGGCCAACAAGCGGCTGGTCGACACCGTGGGCCAGGGTGGACCCAACTTCGTGAACAACGCGATCCTCGGTCCCCTCAAGGACAAGCGGGTCGCGACCGTCAACCGGATCGCGACGGCGATCGGCCGTACGGCCGCCAAGCCGACCGGTCTGGACGCGCTGGCGGCGTGCACCCTGAACGCGGGCGGCACGAACACCGGTGCCGGTGCCGGCGCCGGCACCGGCACCGGCGCGGCGACGGGCTCGACCGCGGCTTCCGCCGCGCCCGGCACGGCGGCCAACCAGCAGCAGTCGACCGGCAACACCGGGGCGAACGCCGGCAACAGCGCGGTGGGCACGATCACCTGCCCCGACGTCGCCTCGAAGCTGCCGGCGATCCCGGCCACCGCGCAGGCGGAGGTCACCCGCAACCTCACGCTGCTCCAGACGCAGATCCAGGAGGCCAACAACCGGCTCCAGAGCACGGTCGGCCAGGGCGGCCCGAACTTCGTGCAGAACGCGATCCTCGGCCCGCTGGCGGACAAGCGGAAGTCGACCATCGACCGGATCGCCATCTCGATCGGCCGCACCGCCGCCAAGCCGACCGGCCTCGACTCCCTGGCCGCCTGCACGCTCACCAAGTGACGTGACAGGCAGCCGTGGCCGCCCCGCGTACAGCGCCGGCCGGGGCGGCCACGGTGAGGTCCGGCGACGGACGGCCCCGGCGCCGCGGTGCGCCCGGACGGCCCACCCGGACTGCCGTCGCCACTGCCTGCGGCTACGGTCTGGGCCATGCGCCCAGGCCTCGCCGTCGCCCTCGTCTCCGCCTCCCTGCTGCTGCTCGGTGCGGCTCCGGGGACCGAGGACCCCTCGCCACTGCCCGCCCTGATGGCCGACACCGGCGGCGGCAGCCAGCTGATCACCGCCGAGGCGTCCGCACCGAGTGCGACCTCCGGAGCCCTGACCTGGTGGGAGCGCCGGGACGGCGCGTGGGTGAAGGCGGGCTCCGCCGCCGCCCGGTTCGGGGCGAAGGGCCTGGTCGAGGGGGCCGGACGGAAGCAGGGCACCAACACGACCCCCACGGGGTTGTACGACCTCCCCTTCGGCTTCGGACTGCGGGCCGCGCCGACCGGGACGTCCGTCGAGTACCGCGCGGTGACGGCGGACTCCTGGTGGTGCCAGGACAACGACTCGGCCTCCTACAACCGTTGGACGGAGCCGCTGCCGGGTGACTGCCGGGCCGCGGAGTCGGAGCGGTTGTCGTCGTACACGACGCAGTACGCCTACGTGCTGGTGATCGGGTTCAACTACCACAAACCGGCGCGAGGCCGGGGGGCCGGAATCTTCCTGCATGTCAACGGGGCTGGGGCGACGGCCGGGTGTGTCTCGGTGCCCCAGGACGCGATGCGGCGGATCCTTCAGTGGGTCGATCCGAAGAAGGGGCCGCACATCGCCGTGGGGACCGTGACCGGGGCCACGGCGCTCACTCGCTACTGACCGCGGCTCCCCGCGTTTCTAGGGGGTCGCGGTCGCCGCCAGTTCCACCGTGAACGTGGTCGAGCCCGGGCGGCTCTCCAGAGTCACCGTCCCGCCGTGCGCCTCCACCACCGCCGCCACGATCGACAGTCCCAGGCCCGCTCCTGGCCCCGTCGCGTCCTGGCGGCGGCGGTGTTCCGCCCTGGTGAAGCGTTCGAAGACGCCCGGCTGGATGTCCGCCGGGATACCGGGGCCGTCGTCGTGGACGTGCAGGACCGCCCGCTCGCCGTCGGTCTCCAGGGTCACCGTCACCTTCGTGCCGGCCGGCGTGTGCAGGCGGGCGTTGGCCAGCAGGTTGGCCAGCACCTGGTGCAGACGGTGGGTGTCGCCCGGGACCGTGACCGGGTCCTCCGGAAGGTCCAGGGACCAGCGGTGGTCCGGGCCGGTGGCGCGGGCGTCCGTCACCGCGTCCAGGACCAGGCGGGTGAGGTCCACCGGGTTGCGTTCGAGGGGACGGCCCGCGTCCAGGCGGGCCAGCAGGAGGAGTTCGTCGACCATCTCGCCCATGCGCGCGGACTCGGCGGCGATGCGTTCCAGGGCCCGGGTGATCTCGGGCGGCACCGGGCCCGGGTGGAACAGGGCCAGTTCCGCGTGGCCGCGGACCGAGGCGACCGGGGTGCGCAGTTCGTGGCTGGCGTCGGCGGCGAAGGTGCGCAGGCGTTCCTCGCTCGCGTGGCGTTTGGTGAGGGCGTCCTCGACATGGCCGAGCATGCGGTTGAAGGCGGTGGCCACCCGGCCGACCTCGCCGCGGGGGTCGGACTCGGGAGCCCGGGGCGGCAGTGCCACCTCGCCGCTGGCGAGGGGGAGCTCGCTGACCCTGGTGGCGGTGGCCGCGACCCGGCTCAGGGGGCGCAGCGACCAGCGGACCCAGAAGGCGCCGGCCACCCCGGCCACGGCCAGGGCGAAGCCGAAGACCACCGCGGCGACCATTTCCAGGCGGTGCACGGTGGCGTGCACCGGCTCCAGGGGCAGACCGGTCATCAGGACGTCGCCGTCGAGGCCGGTCCAGACCATGAGCCGGTAGTCGCCGATCGACCGCAGCCGGACGGTGTGCGCCCTGCCGTCCGCCGGCACCTCGGCCAGGGTCGCCCGGTCGCGTGCGGTGAGCCCGACGGTGAGGTCCGGATCGTCGTCGGCCGGGATCAGGGCCGCGTTGGTGACCCGGCCGCCGACCAGGCGTGCGCCGAAGGTACCGGAGGCCTGGCGGCGGGTGTCGCCGCGCTCGTCGCCGTCCCGGTCGCTGGGCCTGTAGCTGCCGTGTTCCAGGGACTGCGGGAAGCTCGGCCCGCTCTGCTGCAGCTGCTGGTCGACGCGGCCGGTGAGGAAGCCGTTCAGCTCGACCACCGCGGCCACCCCGACGGCCGCGCAGCTCACCGCCAGCAGCACGACCAGGCCCGCGGTGAGACGGGCCCGCAGGGTGCGGGGGAAACGGGGGCGGAGCGGGTGCCGCAGCCGTCGCAGGGGATTCACCTGGTCACCGGCTTGAGGACGTAGCCCGCGCCGCGCACCGTGTGGATCATGGGTTCGCGGCCCGCGTCCACCTTCTTGCGCAGGTAGGAGATGTACAGCTCGACGACGTGGGCCCGGCCGCCGAAGTCGTAGGACCAGACCCGGTCGAGGATCTGGGCCTTGCTGAGGACGCGGCGCGGGTTGCGCATCAGGAAGCGGAGGAGTTCGAACTCGGTCGGGGACAGCTCGATCAGTTCACCCGCCCGGGTGACCTCGCGGGCCTCCTCGTCCATGGTGAGGTCGCCGACCGTGAGCCGGGGCCCGTCCTCCTGCTGGCGGGCCATGCCGGCGCGGCGCAGCAGGCCGCGCAGCCGGGCGACGACCTCCTCCAGGCTGAACGGCTTGGTGACGTAGTCGTCGCCGCCCGCGGTGATACCGGCGATCCGGTCCTCGACGGCGTCCCGGGCGGTGAGGAAGAGCACACAGACGTCCGGCTTGACCCGGTGCAGGGAGCGCAGCACGGCGAAGCCGTCGGTGTCCGGGAGCATCACGTCGAGGACGACCGCGTCCGGCATCAGCTCCTGTGCCACGGTCAGCGCGGTCGCGCCGTCGCCCGCGGCGCGGACCTGCCAGCCCTCGTAGCGCAGGGCGCCGGTGAGCACCTCCGCGAGGTCGGGGTCGTCGTCGACGACGAGGACGCGCAGCGGGGTGCCGTCGGGTCGGGTGAGGGCGGGGCGGCCGGAGCGGGTGGTGTTCATCGCGTCTACCAGCATCTCTCGTCCGGGCGGCGAGCAGTGCCCCGCGGTGCTCTGAGTTTTCTCTGAGTGGGCTGGGACGGGCCCGCTCAGAGGTCCCTCAGAGGTTCGCGCTGCACAGTTGGCGTCCTGACCGGAGAAAGGACGCCACTCATGACGACCGTGGACGAACGGCGCACGGCCCCGGCCGCGCCCGCCGTGGCCACGCGCCGCTCCCCCGCCGCCGCCGTGCTCACCGCGCTGTGGGCCGGGGCGGCGGCCGTGCTCGCGCTGTGGTGGTCCGACACCGGATCGATCGTCGGCGCCGCGGGCTGGCTGACCGGGGCCGGGCGGATGGCCGGACTGCTGTGCGGGTACGCCTGTGCGGTGCTGGTCGCCCTGATGGCCCGGGTGCCGCTGCTGGAGGTCCGGGTCGGGTCGGACCGGGTGGCCCGCTGGCACGCGATGGCCGGCCGGTACACGGTGTGCCTGCTGGTCGCGCATGTCGTGCTGATCCTCACCGGGTACGCGGCCCAGGACCACGCGCCGGTGGTCCGCGAGGCGGTCGACGTCGTCCTGCACTACCCGGAGATGCTCAAGGCGACCGCCGGCACGGCGATCCTCTTCGCGGTCGGCATCACCTCGGCGCGCGCGGTGCGCCGTCGTACCAGCTACGAGTTCTGGTACTACGTCCACCTGCTGACGTACGCGGCCGTCTTCCTCGCCTTCGGCCATCAGTTGGCGCTCGGCAACGACCTGAACGGCAAGCCGGTCGCCACCGCCTTCTGGTACGCGCTGTACCTGGGGGCCGCGGCCCTGGTGCTGTGGTTCCGGGTGCTGGCGCCGGTACGGCTCAACCTCCGGCACCGGCTGCGCGTGGAGTCCGTGCAGCAGGAGGCGCCCGGCGTGTACTCGGTCGTGATCCGAGGCCGGCGGATCGGCGAACTGGGCGCGCAGGCAGGGCAGTTCTTCCGCTGGCGCTTCTTCGGCGGCGACGGCATGGGCTGGACGTCGACGCCCTACTCGCTGTCCGCGCCGCCGCGCGGCGACCTGCTGCGGATCACCGTCAAGGCGCTCGGCGACCACAGCGCGGCCGTGCCGCTGCTGCGGCCCGGCACCAGGGTGTGGGCAGAGGGTCCGTACGGCTCCCTCACCGCCGACCGGGCCACCGGCCGGCGCTCCCTGCTGATCGCGGCCGGGGTCGGTGTCACCCCGCTGCGGGCGCTGTTCGAGACGCTGCCCGGCGAGGTCACCCTGCTGTACCGGGCCCGCACGGCGGAGGACCTGGCGCTGGGCGGCGAGCTGGAGGCGATCGCGCGGTGGCGCGGGGCCCGGGTGCTCTACGCCCTCAACGGTCCGCGGGGCGAACGTCCCGCCCTGACGCCGGAGGCGTTGCGCGCCTCCTTCCCCGGCCTCGCCGCGCACGACGTCTACATCTGCGGTCCGCACGGCTTCGCCCAGGAGATGTACGGCGCGCTGCGGGCCGCCGGGGTGCCCGACCGCCGTATCCACCACGAGTCCTTCGAGCTGTGAGGCCGCTGCCGTGCACGCACTGAACACGAACCGCCCCCTGCGCCGCGTCATGCTGGCGAGTGCCACGACCGTCTCCGGGATCGTGCTGCTGCTGGCGCTGAAGCCGCACACCAGCCCGACGGTGATCACCGACTCGGCGGCTCCGGCCCCGTCGAGCAGCGCGAGCGCCACACCAGGCACGAGCAGCGGTACCGGCTCCGGCTCCGGCTCCGGCTCCGGCAAGTCCGGGAGCACCGGCACCAGGACCGTCACCGGGGAGACCGTGCAGACCCGCTGGGGGCCCGTCCAGGTCCGGGTGACCGTCAAGAGCGGCAAGATCACCGATGTGACGGCCGTCCAGTACCCGCAGGACAACCCCCGCGACCAACAGATCAACAGCTACGCCCTGCCGCAGTTGCGCAGCGAGGCGCTGGCGGCGCAGAGCGCGAGCATCGACACCGTCTCCGGGGCCACCTACACCAGCACCGGCTACAAGCAGTCGCTGCAGTCCGCACTCGACTCCGCGGGACTCTGAACAATCAGGCGGTACCGCACGTACCTGTGGGCCAAGGGTCAATTCCCCACGGAGGAACCGTGACCACCACACTCGCAGGCGGACGTGCCGCCCGCCGCCAGACGATGCGCCGCATCCGCCCGCGCCGCTCCCCGGCCGTACCGCTGCTGCTCGCCGTGTGGGCGGGCGCCGCGGCCGTGCTCTGGCTGTGGTGGCACAACACCCCGTCCATCGCCGACACCAACGGCAAGATACTCAACGCGGGCCGCATCACAGGGCTGTTGGCCGGATATCTGATGGCACTGGTCGTGCTGCAGATGGCCCGGGTACCCGCGCTGGAGCGGCGGGTCGGCTCCGACCGCGTCGCCCGCTGGCACGCGATGAGCGGCCGGTACACGCTCTGCCTGGTCTTCGCGCACGTCTTCCTCATCATGTGGGGCTACGCGCTCCAGGCGGGCAAGACGCTGAACGACATCGTCCAGCAGACGATCGACTCCGTGAACCAGCTGCCCGACATGGGCAAGGCCGCCATCGGCACCGGTCTCTTCGTCGTCATCGGCCTGACCTCGATCGGCCCGGTCCGGCGCAGGCTGCCGTACGACACCTGGTACCACGTGCACGTGCTCACGTACGGCGCGGTGTTCCTGACGTTCTGGCACCAGATCACCACCGGCAACGACTTCGCCCTCACGCCGGCCGCCAAGACCTTCTGGTACGGCCTCTACGGCGCCGTCACCCTGCTGGTCGTCTGGTATCGGATCCTCACCCCGATCCGGCTCAACCTGCGTCATCGGATGCGGGTCGAGGCGGTCATCGAGGAGACGCCGGGCATCGTGTCGGTGCTGATCGGCGGGCGCAAGCTGCACCGGATGGGCGCGGAGGCCGGCCAGTTCTTCCGCTGGCGGTTCCTGGCGCCCGGGATGCGGTTCAGCTCGCACCCGTACTCCCTGTCGGCGGCCCCCCGCCCCGACATGTTGCGGATCACCGTCAAGGCGATCGGCGACCACAGCGCGCGGCTGCGCGAACTACGGCCCGGAACCAAGGTGTGGGCCGAAGGGCCGTACGGGGCGATGACCGCGTCCCGGCGCAGCCGCGGCAAGGTCCTGCTGGTGGCGGGCGGCGTCGGGATCACGCCCATGCGGGCGCTGTTCGAGACGCTGCCCGGCGCCGCCGGCGACCTGACCCTGCTCTACCGGGCCAACACCACCCAGGACCTGGCGCTCTGGGACGAACTCGCGAAGATCGCCGACGAGCGCGGGGCCAGGCTGATGTACGCGGTCAACAGCCCGGAGGGTGAGCGTCCCGACATCTCCGCGGAGAACCTCCAGCGGAAGATCCCGGACATCGACGACCACGACGTCTTCATGTGCGGCCCGCCCGGGTTCGCGCAGGGCGTGTACGAAGCACTGCGCGGCGCGGGGGTTCCCGCCCGCCGCATCCATCACGAGTCGTTCGAGATGTGAGCGACGGGACCACACGGGAATCCAGGGAATCGGGAGTTCGGGAACGATGAGGAAGAGTCACCCCATCAGGCGTGTGGTGCTGGCCACCGCGGCGACCGTGTCCGGTGTCGTGCTGCTGCTGTCGCTGAAGCCGTCGTCGGACCCGGCGGCCGCGTCCGCGGCGGGCGCGGCGCCGTCGGCCGCGGCGGCCGGGCAGGAGTCGCCGCAGGGCGGCACCGGGGCCGCCGGCGCCACGACGGTGGACGGGAACGCGACCCAGACGCAGTACGGGGTCGTGCAGGTCCGGCTGACCGTGGCCAACGGCAAGATCACCCAGGCCCAGGCGATCCAGGCGCCCAAGGGCGGCACCAGCGACCAGAAGACCGCGCTGTCGGTGCCGCAGCTCAACAAGGAGACGGTGGCGGCGCAGAGCGCAAACATCGACTCCGTGTCCGGGGCGACGTACACGAGCACCGGGTACAAGCAGTCGCTGCAGTCGGCGCTGGACAAGATGAAGGAGGCGGCCTCCTCGTCGTCCTCCTCCGGCTCTTCCTCGGGTTCTACGTCCGGGTCGTCGGGTTCTTCGTCCGGGTCGTCGGGGTCCTCTTCGTCGGGGTCCGCGCAGGCACAGGCCAAGACGGTGACCGGGCAGGTCGCGCAGACCCAGTACGGGGCCGTCCAGGTCCGGATCACCGTCGCGGGCGGGAAGATCACCCAGGCGGAGGCCGTCCAGGCCCCCAAGGGCGGTCTCAGCGACCAGAAGACGGCGCTGGCCGTGCCGCAGCTCAACAAGGAGGCGGTGGCGGCCGGCAACGCGAACATCGACTCCGTGTCCGGCGCCACCTACACCAGCACCGGCTACAAGCAGTCGCTGCAGTCGGCGCTGGACCAGGCAGGTGGCTGAGGCGGTGGCGGAGCCCGCGGAGGCTCCCGCCGCGGTGCGGCACGCGGAGGAGGTCATGGGGACCGTCTTCTCCTTCGACGTCCGCGGCGGGGATCCGGAAGCGGTACGGGCCGCCCTGGACGAGGCGGTGGCCGGGCTGCACCGGGTCGACGAGGTGTTCAGCACCTACCGCGACGGCAGCCAGGTGTCCCGGCTGGCGCGGGCGGAGATCGAGGTCGCGCAGTGCGATCCCGCGGTCGCCGAGGTGCTGGACCTGGCGGCCGAGGCGGAGCGGGTGAGCGACGGCTGGTTCAGCACGCGCTACCGGGGACGGCTCGATCCCACCGGCATCGTCAAGGGCTGGTCGGCGGAGCGGGCGGCACGGGCGCTCGCCCGGGTGGCCGGGGTGCGCGGCGTCAGCGTGAACGGCGGCGGCGACGTCCAGATGCTCGGCGCGCCGGAGCCCGCCCGGGCGTGGCGGGTGGGCATCGCGGATCCGCTGCGGCCCGGCGGGCTGGCGGCGGTCATCTCCGCGGCGGGCGTGACCGAGTTGTCGGTCGCGACCTCGGGCACGGCGGAGCGGGGCGCCCACATCGTCGATCCCCGGACGGGCAAGTCGGCGGTGACGGACCTGGTGGCGGTGACGGTGGTGGGTCCGCGGCTGACGTGGGTGGACTGCTGGGCCACGGCGGCGTTCGCGATGGGGTCGCGGGCCGGGCTGGCCTTCCTGGAGTCGCTGCCGGACGTGGAGGGGTTGCTGATCACGGCCGGTGACGAGGTGCGGTGCACCGGGGGACTCGCGGCGCGGCTCGGCTGAGACGACCGAGGCAGAATCGCGAGCTTTTTTCACTTTTATCCCGCTTTCCGCCATCCATATCCCCTCCTCCCCCGTATCCCCTATGAAGCAAGTTTCGGGAGGAACACCATGGCCATCTTCAGCAATCTGTTGCCTGCGATGCACCGCGACCACGGCCACGGCTCGTCCGGCCACGGCGACGAACACGGCGACTTCGGCGGCGACCGGCACGGCGACCGGCACGGCGACGAACACGGCGACTTCGGCGGCGACCGCCACGGCGGCGGCGACCGCCACGGCCACGACGGCTACTGACCGCAGAGGGAAGGGTGAGCGGACCGGCTACCGGGGCAGCCGGTCCGCGTCGCCGCCTGCTCACGAGGAACTCCCGCCATGGCGCATGTCCTGCGGCGTCTGCTGTCGCCCGCCGTCCCCGTCGAGGACGTGGTCGCGGCCGCGCCCCCGGTGTCCCCGCGCGAGGTGTTCCGGCGGTTCTGGCCGTACACCCGCGGCGGCCGCCGCTGGCTGGTGCCCGTCGTCCTGCTGAGCCTGACCGCTCCCGCCGTCGACGCGGCCGAACTCTGGCTCTTCAAGCTCGTCATCGACGACGTGCTCGTCCCCCGCGACCTGCGGCCCTTCCTGTGGATCGCACCGGCCTTCCTCGCTCTCGTCATCTGCTCCGGCACGCTCGGCTTCGCCGACGACGTGACCTCCACCTGGGTCGGCGAACGCTTCCTGCTCGCGCTGCGCTCCGACGTCTTCCGGCATGTCCAGGGGCTGTCGCTCGGTTTCTTCGAGCGCCGGCGGCTCGGCGACGTGCTGTCCCGGGTCACCGGTGACGTCGACGCGGTGGAGACGTTCCTGCTCTCGGGTGTCGCCGACGCCCTGTACTACGTGATCCGGCTCGCCGTCTTCGTCGGTCTGCTGTTCTACCTGCGCTGGGACCTGACCCTGCTCTCGCTCGCCGTGGTGCCGCTCTTCTGGGGCTGCGCCCGGCACTTCTCCCGGCTCATCAAGGACGCGTCACGGGAACGCAGACGGCGCTCGGGCTCGCTCAGCGCGGTCGCCGAGGAGTCCCTGGGCAACGTCGTGCTCGTGCAGGCGTACAACCGGCAGGGCTGGGAGGCGCGCCGGTTCGAGCAGGAGAGCGTCGGCAGGTTCCGGGCGGCGATGGCCTCGGCGCGGATCCGCGCCGTCTACCGGCCCGTGGTGGAGATCATCGAGGTGTCGGGCGGCCTCGTGGTGCTGGGTCTCGGCACCTGGAAACTGGCTCAGGGCCAGCTCACGCTCGGCGGGCTGCTGGTGTTCCTCGCCCTGATCGGCAAGCTCTACGGCCCGGTCCACGGCCTGTCCGGACTCGGCACCACCTTCTACGCGGCCTCCGCCTCGGCGGAACGGATCATCGAACTCCTCGACCAGCGGCCCCAGGTGGCCGAGGCGCCGCACCCCCGGCGGATCCGGCGGGCGCGCGGCGCCGTCGAGTTCGACGGCGTGTGGTTCCGCTATCCCGGTACCGCGGCCCACGCGCTGACGGACGTGTCCTTCCGGGTGGCGCCCGGCGAGACGCTGGCGCTGGTCGGGGCGAGCGGGGCGGGCAAGTCCACGGTCGCGAAGCTCCAGTTGCGGTTCTACGACCCCGACCGGGGCGCGGTCCGCCTCGACGGCACCGACCTGCGCGAGCTGAGCCTCGCCGACGTGCGGGAGAGCGTGGCGGTGGTGCTCCAGGAGACGCTCGTCTTCCACGGCACCGTGCGGGAGAACATCGCCTACGGCAGGCCCACGGCCACCGAGGCGGAGATCGTCGCGGCGGCCCGGGCGGCGGACGCGCACGAGTTCGTCCAGCGGCTCCCGGAGGGCTACGACACCCTCGTCGGCCAGCGCGGCCGGACGCTCTCCGGGGGCCAGTGCCAGCGGCTGGCGATCGCCCGGGCGATGATCCGCAACGCTCCGGTGCTGCTGCTGGACGAACCGACCGCGGGGCTGGACGCCGGGTCGGGCCGGCGGATCATGGAGCCGCTGCGGCGGCTGATGGCCGGGCGGACGACCGTGGTCATCTCCCACAACCTGCTGACCGTCCGCGACGCCACCCGGATCGTGGTGCTCGACCACGGCCGGGTCGTGGAGGACGGTGCGCACGCGGAGCTGCTCGGGCGCGAGGGGCCGTACGCCCGGCTGCACCGGCTGCACGCGGGAGCGGTGCTGTCATGAGTCTCGCGGGCGGCGTCCCGCCGCTGGCGCCGGGCACCGAACCGGTCCCCGGGTACGAGGTGCTGGCCCATCTCACGCGGACCGGGTGGCTGGACGTCCACGACGCCTGGAGCACGGAGCGGTACTGCCGGTGCGTGATCAAGGTGGTGCGTCCCGACCGGCGGGGCGAGCGGGGGCTGGGGGCGCGGCTGCTGCGGGAGGGCCGCCGGCTGCGGGGCCTCAGCCATCCGCATCTCGTCCGCGGCTACGACGTCTTCGGCTCCCCCGAGCCGCTCGTCGTCCTGGAGACGCTGACCGGTGAGACGCTCTCCCATCTGCTGCACCGGCTGCGGCGGCGGCCGTCCGCCACCGACGTGGCGCTGCTCGGGGTGCAGTTGTGCTCGGCGGTGCACTATCTGCACGGGCGGGGCCTGCTGCACCTGGATCTCAAGCCGTCCAACGTGGTGGTGGAGCGTGGTCACGTCAAGGTGCTCGACCTGAGCGTGGCCCGGCGCCCCGGGCCCGCCCCCGCGGGTCTCGGCACCCGCGGCTACCGCGCTCCCGAACAGACCCGCGTCGGGACCCTGACGCCCGCCGCCGACGTGTGGGGCATCGGCGTCGTCCTCTTCGAGGCGGCGTGCGGAGCCGGTCCGTGGGAGCCCGGCGGGAGCGGGCCGCAGTACCCGGCGCGGCCGGCGCCGGTCTCCTCCCTTCGGCGGCTGCCCCGCGCCCTCGCGTCGGCCGTCGACGGCTGTCTGCGGGTGGATCCCACGCGCCGTCCCGGGGTCGCCGAGCTGGCCGCCGAGCTGGAGGCGGCCCTGCCGTCCCCGGTCCGCGGCCGGTGAGTCACGTCAGCGGTGTCACCACTTTGCCCTGCTGCAGCCGGGCGGTGGCGAGGACGGTCCCGTCGGCGGAGGTCAGGCGGGCACCGGAGTACCTGGTGAGGTCGACGGGTACCGCCACGCCCCAGTCGGCGCGTCCGTGGCGCAGCGGGAAGTCGCCGACCCGGGTGGTCGTACCGTCGGCGCGGGCGAGGAGGCAGGTGACACGGCCGGTGCCCGGGGTGCCTCCGAGGGCGACGGACACGAACATCCAGGCGGGGCTGCCGGGATGGGCGTAGACCTCACCGACCGGCTGCCCGCCGCCGACGGGGATCATGTCCCCGACCAGAACGGGTTCGGACTCGACGGCGGCCGGTGGCGTGGCGGTGGCCTCCTCGACGACGGTGCCGATCCCCCAGCCGGCGAACCCGACCGCGACGGCGAGGGCGGCGGCGGCCGTGGCCAGCCGCAGCCGGGCCCGGCGGGCGCGGCCGCGCAGGCGCTGGGGGGCGTGCCGCTGCCCTTCCGGGCCCGTCGCCATCTCGGTGAGGCTGCGCGCCACCCGGGTCTCGAAGCCGGACGGTGGCTCGCTCTCCGGCAGCAGGCCGATCAGCCGGTCGCCGATCCCGGTCAGCCGGCGAACGTGTTCCCGGCAGTCCGCGCACCCGTCGAGATGGGCGAGGGCCTCGGCCCGCTCGCGGCCGGGCAGCACGCCCAGGGCCAGCTCGGCACCGGCCTCCCGCAGCTTCTCGCAGGGTGCGTCACCGGTCATCGCCGCCTCCCTCCGGAGCCGTGAGTGCGGTGCGGAGCCTCGCCATCGCCGTCCTGATCCGGGTCTTGGCGGTGCCCAGCGGGATCTGCTCCGCGTCGGCGACCTGCTGGGCCGTCATTCCGTAGATGCCTGCCATCATCAGGGCCCTGGCCTGTTCCCTGGGCAGTCGGCCGAGGGCGGCCCGCAGCTGGGTGGAGGCCTCGTCGGCCAGCGCCCACCGTTCGGGGGTCTCGGTGACGGCCTCCAGGAGGGGGTCGAGGTCCTCGGGTGCCATCGGCTCCGTCCGGCGGGCCCGGACGGCGTCGACGGCGAGGTTGTGCGCGATGGTCGTCAGCCAGGTGGTGACCGAACCACGGCGCGGGTCGTAGATCTGGGCGTGCCGCCAGGCACGCTCGAAGGTCTGCTGGGCGATGTCCTCGGCGAGCTGCTGGTCCCCGGTGACGGCCATGGCGACGCCGAAGACCCGCTGCTGGAACCTCCGTACGAAGATCACCGCGAGCTCCGGGTCACCGGTCGCCAGCCCGGACAGCAGAGCCTCGTCCGGGAGGCGGCCGACGGGGAACCGGAAGCCCGTCACACCTCTGTATACGTTGGACGGCCGCCAAGGGATTGCCCGCCCGCCCGACCGCTCGCCGCGGAAGATCACATATTCATTCTCCGTCGGCGGGCCGGGGCCCGCACGCGGGTCAGTGGCCGTTCTGGGCCAGGCGCAGCAGATGGTCCGCGAGGGCCTGGCCGCCGGTCGGCCCGCGGCTGATGAGCAGCAGGGTGTCGTCGCCCGCGATCGTCCCCAGGATGTCGTGCAGTTCGGCCTGGTCGATCGCCGAGGCGAGGAACTGGGCCGCGCCGGGCGGGGTGCGCAGGACGACCAGGTTCGCGGACGCCTCGGCGGAGATCAGCAGTTCCTGGGAGAGGCGGCGCATCCGCTCCTCCTTGGCCGACTCCCCCAGCGGGGCGCGGGGAGTGCGGAAGCCGCCCTCGCTGGGTACCGCGTAGATGAGCTCGCCGTCGGTGTTGCGGATCTTGACCGCGTTCAGCTCGTCGAGGTCCCGGGAGAGTGTCGCCTGGGTGACCGTGAGCCCGTCGTCGGCCAGCAGCTTGGCGAGCTGGCTCTGCGAGCGCACCGGCAGCCGGTTGAGGATGTCCACGATCCGGCGGTGCCGGGCGGTCCGGGTCTGCGGCACCGCGGCCCCCGTGCCGCCCGACTGGTCGAACTCCTGCGCCTGGCTCATCGTCGTCTCATTCTCCGGATCGTCCGTCCCCGCTCGCTGCGTCGAGGATGCCGGGCAGGGCCCCGAGCAGCGCGTCCGCCTCGGCGTCGCGGAGGTTCAGCGGCGGCATCAGCCGTACGACGTCGGGAGCGGGCGCGTTCACCAGGAACCCGGCCTCCTGAGCCGCCTGCTGCACCTGCGCTGCGCGCGGCTCGGTGAGCACGATACCCAGGAGGAGACCCGCCCCCCGGACATAATCGATCAACCCGTGGCCGAGACCCTCGATTCCGTCCCGCAACCTGCCGCTCTGCCGCTTGACGTTCTCCAGCAGCCCCTCGTTCTCGATGGTGTCGAGGACGGCGAGCCCGGCGGCGCAGGCGACCGGGTTGCCGCCGAAGGTGGTGCCGTGGTGGCCGGGCTTGAGCAGGTCGGCGGCGCGGCCGAAGGCCACGGTGGCGCCGAGCGGCAGCCCGCCGCCGAGCTGCTTGGCGAGGGTGACGACGTCGGGCAGCACGCCCTCGTGGGCCTGGTACTCGAACCAGGTGCCGGTGCGGCCGATGCCGGTCTGCACCTCGTCGAGGACGAGCAGGGCGCCGGTGGCGGCGGTGATGGCGCGGGCGGCCTTCAGATAGCCGGCCGGGGGGACGACCACGCCGTTCTCGCCCTGGACGGGCTCGATGACGACGAGGGCGGTCTCCTCGGTGACCGCGGCGGCCAGCGCCTGCGCGTCGCCGTAGGGCACGTGGGTGACGTCGGCGGGCAGCGGGCGGAACGGGTCCTGCTTGGCGGGCTGCCCGGTGAGCGCGAGGGCGCCCATGGTCCGGCCGTGGAAACCGCCGTCGGTGGCGACCATGTGGGTCCGCCCGGTCAGCCGGCCGATCTTGAAGGCGGCCTCGTTGGCCTCGGCGCCGGAGTTGCAGAAGAAGACCCGGCCGTCCCGGCCGAAAAGCTGGAGGAGCCGCTCGGCGAGGGTCACGGTGGGCTCGGCCATGAAGAAGTTGGAGATGTGGCCGAGGGACGCGACCTGCTTGCTGACGGCCTCGACGATCGCGGGGTGGGCGTGGCCGAGCGCGTTGGTGGCGATGCCGCCGACGAAGTCGAGGTACTCGCGGCCCTCGGTGTCCCAGACCTTGACGCCCGCGCCGCGCACCAGGGGCAGCCGCGGGGTGCCGTAGTTGTTCATGAGCGCACCCTGCCAGCGCGAGGTCAGTTCCTGGTTGCTCATGACTCCCCCTCCGCGTCCGGCACGACCATCGTGCCGATGCCTTCGTCCGTGAAGATCTCCAGCAGGATCGAGTGCTGGACCCGGCCGTCGATGACGCGGGCGGTGGTCACGCCGTTGCGTACGGCGTGCAGGCAGCCCTCCATCTTCGGCACCATGCCGGAGCTCAGGTCCGGCAGCAGCTTCTCCAGTTGGGAAGCGGTGAGGCGGCTGATCACCTCGTCGGAGTTCGGCCAGTCCTCGTAGAGGCCCTCGACGTCGGTGAGGACCATGAGGGTTTCGGCGCCCAGAGCAGCAGCGAGTGCCGCAGCCGCCGTATCAGCATTGACGTTGTAGACATGCCCGTCGTCCTGGGAGCGGGCGATGGAGGAGACGACCGGGATCCGGCCGTCGGCGAGCAGTGCCTCGATCGCGCCCGTGTCGATCGCGGTGATCTCGCCGACCCGCCCGATGTCGACGCGTTCGCCGTCGATCTCGGGGGTGTGCTTGGTGGCGGTGATGGTGTGGGCGTCCTCGCCGGTCAGTCCGACGGCGAGCGGCCCGTGCTGGTTGAGCAGGTTCACCAGCTCGCGCTGGACCTGCCCGGCGAGCACCATCCGTACGACGTCCATGGCGTCCTCGGTGGTGACCCGGAGTCCGGCTCTGAACTCGCTGACGATGCCGTGCCTGTCGAGGGCGGCGCTGATCTGCGGGCCGCCGCCGTGCACGACGACCGGCCTGAGGCCGGCGTGGTGCAGGAAGACGACGTCCTGGGCGAAGGCGGCCTTCAGGTCCTCGTCGATCATGGCGTTGCCGCCGAACTTGATCACGACGGTCCTGCCGTTGTGCCGGACCAGCCAGGGCAGCGCCTCGATGAGGATCTGCGCCTTGGGCAGCGCGGTGTGCTTACGCGTGGTGCTCATGACGAATAGGCGCTGTTCTCGTGGACGTAGTCGGCGGTCAGGTCGTTGGTCCAGATGGTGGCGGTCTCGGAGCCGGCGGCGAGGTCGGCGACGATGTGCACCTCGCGGTAGCGCATGTCGACCTTCTCGCGGTCCTCGCCGACCCCGCCGTTCTTGCAGACCCAGACGCCGTTGATGGCGACGTTGAGCCGGTCCGGGTCGAAGGCGGCCCGGGTGGTGCCGATCGCGGAGAGGACGCGGCCCCAGTTGGGGTCCTCGCCGTGGATGGCGCACTTGAGGAGGTTGTTGCGGGCGATGGACCGGCCCACCTCGACGGCGTCGTCCTCGGAGGCGGCGTTGACCACTTCCACCTTGATGTCCTTGCTGGCGCCCTCGGCGTCCCGGATCAGCTGCTGCCCGAGGTCGTCGCAGACGGCGCGGACGGCCTCGGCGAACTCGTCGTACTCCGGGGTGACGCCGGCCGCACCGGAGGCGAGCAGCAGCACGGTGTCGTTGGTGGACATGCAGCCGTCGGAGTCGACGCGGTCGAAGGTCGTCCGCGTCGCGGCCCGCAGCGCCTTGTCGAGGACCTCGTTCTCGACGGCCGCGTCCGTGGTGAGGACGACCAGCATGGTGGCGAGGCCGGGGGCGAGCATGCCGGCGCCCTTGGCCATCCCGCCGACGGTCCAGCCCTCCTTGCTGACCACGGACGTCTTGTGCACGGTGTCGGTGGTCTTGATGGCGATGGCGGCCTTCTCGCCGCCGTGCTCGGAGAGCTGGGCGGCGGCGGACTCGACGCCCGGGAGCAGCTTGTCCATGGGCAGCAGCACGCCGATCAGACCGGTCGAGCAGACCGCGACCTCGATGGCACCGCGCCCCAGCACCTCGGCGGCCTTCTCGGCGGTCGCGTGGGTGTCCTGGAAGCCCTTGGGGCCGGTGCAGGCGTTGGCGCCGCCGGAGTTGAGGACGACGGCCGACACCTGGCCGCTCTTGAGCACCTGCTCGGACCACAGCACCGGCGCGGCCTTCACGCGGTTGGAGGTGAAGACGCCCGCGGCGGCACGGCGCGGCCCGTTGTTGACCACGAGGGCCAGGTCCGGGTTGCCGTTCTGCTTGATCCCGGCGGCGATGCCCGCGGCCGTGAATCCCTTCGCTGCCGTCACGCTCACGGCGCAACTCCGATCGTGGTCAGCCCGGTGGTCTCGGCGAGACCCAGGGCGAGGTTCATGCTCTGGACGGCACCGCCGGCGGTGCCCTTGGTCAGGTTGTCGATGGCGCTGATCGCGATGATGCGGCCCACCGCCTCGTCGTACGCGACCTGTACCTGAACGGCGTTGGAACCGTGGACGGACGCCGTGGCGGGCCACTGGCCCTCGGGGAGCAGGTGGACGAAGGGCTCGTCGGCGTAGGCCTTCTCGTAGGCGGCCCGCACGGACTCGGCGGTCACTCCGTCCCTCGCCGCGGCCGTGCACGTGGCGAGGATCCCGCGCGGCATCGGTGCGAGCGTCGGGGTGAAGGAGACGGCGACCCGCTCCCCGGCCGCCGCGCTGAGGTTCTGGATCACCTCGGGGGTGTGCCGGTGGCCGCCGCCGACGCCGTACGGCGTCATCGAACCCATGACCTCGCTGCCCAGCAGGTGCGGCTTGGGCGCCTTGCCCGCGCCGGAGGTGCCGGACGCGGCGACGATCACCGCCTCGGGCTCGGCGAGCTGGGCCGCGTAGGCCGGGTACAGGGCGAGGGAGACGGCGGTGGGGTAGCAACCGGGTACCGCGATGCGCTTGGACCCCTCCAGCGCGGCGCGGGCACCCGGCAGTTCGGGGAGCCCGTAGGGCCAGGTACCGGCGTGCGGGGAGCCGTAGAAGCGCTCCCAGTCGGCCGGGTCCTTCAGGCGGAAGTCGGCGCCCATGTCGACGACGAGGACGTCCGGGCCGAGCTGCTCGGCGACGGCGGCGGACTGGCCGTGCGGGAGCGCGAGGAAGACGACGTCGTGCCCGGCGAGCGCCTCGGGGGTCGTCTCCGCGAGCACCCGGCCGGCCAACGGCAGCAGGTGCGGCTGGAGCGCGCCCAGACGCTGACCCGCGTTGGAGTTGCCCGTCAGGGTGCCGATCTCGACCTCGGGGTGCGCGAGGAGCAGCCGCAGGACCTCTCCGCCCGCGTACCCGCTCGCTCCGGCCACCGCCGCACGTACCACCATGTCCATCCTCCTCTGGATGGCATGACTATACGGTTCTCTGCACGTTTATGCAACAGTCCGCAGGACTATGCGGCCTCCACCTTCGGCAGCATCACCCACCGCGACACCACGAAGGTGACCGGAATGGCAGCCGCCGACGCCATCAGCGGCGCGAACTCGCTCCCCACGTGGAGTACGTCGACGATCACGTACACC
>NZ_JBEYFC010000048.1:0-30290 GCF_040634175.1 Streptomyces sp. NPDC007162 | reverse complement strand
GGTTCCACGACCGCCTCTCGTGGACCCGGCGGCCGGCCGTGTCCATTGACACGGGGTACGACCGGAAGGAGACTGCGGGGAACTCAGTGAAATAAATTTCACCACGCGAACAACCGGGGTGAACGGACCGAAGGGAACGACCGATGCGCACCACCGTCGGCATCATCGGAGCCGGACCCGCCGGGCTCCTCCTCGCCCGGCTGCTGCACAACGCCGGCATCGACTCGGTCGTCCTGGAGAGCCGCGACCGCACCTACGTCGAGCACCGCCAGCGCGCCGGGATCCTGGAGCAGGGCACGGTGGACGTGCTGCGCGCGGCCGGCGCCGGGTCGCGCATGGACCGCGAGGGGCTCCGGCACGACGGCATCGAGCTGCGGTTCGCGAAGCAGCGCCACCGCGTGGACTTCCCCGGCCTGACCGGCGGGCGGTCCGTGACCGTCTACGCGCAGACCGAGGTCTGCAAGGACCTCATCGCCCTCCAGCTCGAGGACGGCGGGCCGCTGCTCTTCGAGGCGGAGGCGCTGGCGGTGGAGGACGCCGAGGGCGAGCGGCCCCGGGTGCGGTTCCGGCACGAGGGCCGGGAGGACGTCCTGGAGTGCGAGTACGTGGTCGGCTGCGACGGCTTCTGGGGAGTGGCCCGCACCGCGTTCCCCGAGTCCCTCTCCAGGGTCTTCGAACGGACCTACCCCTACGCCTGGCTGGGCATCCTCGCCGATGTCGCACCCTCCCACGACGAACTGGTCTACGCCCGCCACGACCGCGGCTTCGCCCTGCTCTCCATGCGCTCCCCGTCCGTCTCCCGGCTCTACCTCCAGGTGCCGGCGGACACGGACGGGGAGAGCTGGAGCGACGAGGCGGTCTGGGACGAGCTGGAACGGCGCTTCGAGACCGACGACGACTGGCGTCTCGAGCGCGGCCCGATCACCCAGAAGTCGGTCACCCCCATGCGGTCCTACGTCCACGAGCCCATGCGGCACGGACGGCTCTTCCTCGCCGGGGACGCCGCCCACATCGTGCCGCCGACCGGTGCCAAGGGGCTGAACCTGGCGGTCGGCGACGTCGTGACCTTCGCGCGGGCCCTCGTGCACGAGCAGGAGACGGGTTCACCGGAACTCCTCGACGCCTACTCCGCCACCTGCCTGCGCCGGGTCTGGCAGGCCGAGCGGTTCTCCTGCGACATGACGACCCTGCTCCACCCGGGCCCCGACGAGGCGCCGTTCGACGCCCGGCTCCAGCTGGCCCGGCTCGGCCGGATCGCCTCCTCCCGGGCGGCCGAGACCGACCTCGCGGAGGCGTACACCGGTTTTCCCCTGGAATGAAGCACTCCGTAGCCGGGAATGAGGGGTCCGCACGGCGTGTTGCGCAGCACGGCGGGGGAAAGATCCTCCCCAGGTAGCATGGCAGACTTTTGCCAATCCATTACTCTTGACGCCAAGGCCCGCACGGTGGCCATGGAGGAGTGAAATGAGGAGCAGCAACCCGGTCTTCTCGCGACGGGGGTTCAGCCGCGACAACGGCTACGCGGGCTTCAACACCGCGCCGCAGGCCGGGTACGCACAGGGCAACCCGTACGCGCAGAACCCGTACGCGAACAACCCCTACGCGCAAGCGGACGTCCAGCAGGGCGCCCCGCCGCAGGCCCCGGCCACCACCGGCCGCATGACCATGGACGACGTGGTCCTGCGCTCGGCCATGACACTGGGCACGGTCGCCGTCGGCGCGGTTCTCGCCTGGGCCCTGCTGCCGGTCTCCAGCACCAGCTTCGGCCTGGCCTTCGGCTCCGCCATCGTCGCGATGGTCCTGGCCCTGATCCAGAGCTTCAAGCGCACCCCGGTGCCCGCGCTGATCCTGGGCTACGCCGCGTTCGAGGGTGTCTTCCTCGGCGTCATCAGCGAGATGTACAACACCCAGTGGAGCGGCGCCCCGTTCCAGGCGGTGCTCGGCACCCTGGCGGTCTCGGCCGCCACCCTGCTGGTCTACCGGGCCGGCTGGATCCGGGTCACCGCCCGCTACGCCCGTGTCGGCATGGCCATCGCCATCGCCTTCGTGCTGGTCATGGCGGTCAACCTGCTGCTGGTCGCGTTCGGCGTCGCCGAGAACGGCGGACTGCGCAGCTTCGGCCCGCTCGGCGCGATCGTCGGCATCATCGCGATCCTGCTCGGTGCGTTCTTCCTGACCCTCGACTTCAAGCAGATCGAGGACGGCATCGCGTACGGCGCCCCGAAGAAGGAGGCGTGGCTGGCCGCGTTCGGTCTCACCATGACGCTGGTGTGGATCTACGTCGAGATGCTGCGCCTGGTGGCGATCTTCAGCAGTAACGACTAGCCGTTCGACGGCGGGCTCTCGCGAGTGAGCCGAGAAGGGCCCCGGGGCACCGCCCCGGGGCCCTTCGCCGTCTGTTGTGCGCGCCTACAGGAGTTTGCGCGCCGCCCTCCTCAGGTCGTACTCGTGGATCAGCGCCTTCGCGTGGCCGTAGGCGAGGTTGTGTTCGTGCCGGAGCCAGCTGACCTTTTCCTCGAAGCGGAAGAGGGACGGGCCTTCGTCGACGGTGCGCAGCCAGTCGGACACTTCACGACCGGTGCAGTGGGGGATGCGGGCGAGCATGTTGCGATGGGTCTCCTCGGAGAAGACTTGGGACATCGGCGCCTCCGGTGCGCAAAGGGGGTTGTAGCCGGTCCTTCACGTCACCGTGCCTGAGTGTTGGCGCGTTGGCAACAGTCGCGACGCGTCCTGACCGAAGAGCCGACGGGAGGCGTTACGCTCGCGGCGTGGTTGATACGACGCCTCTTACCCGTGCCGTGGAGCATTTCGCCGACAAGTTGAGGGCGGCGCCGCAGAGTCGGTTGCAGAGAGGGGCGGCCGCGGAGGCGCTGGCGCTGGCCAGGCAGTTGGCCGAGTGGGCGCAGTCCGTCGAGGAGCCGGGCGGCACGGTCCGGGAGATGCCGGACGCGGGGATGTTCGCGGTGGCCGACCAAATCACCGTGGCCGGGAACGACTTGGCGGTGGTGCTGGGAAGCGACGCCGAGGTCGGGGACGCGGTGCGGATGGTGGAGGCCGCGCAGAAGAAGGCGGGGGTGTGAGGGGAGCGTTGTCAGCTGCGGGTGCGCGGGGAACTGCGCGACCAGCCACGACGGCGCCGCACCCGGCCACGCACCCGGAATCTCAGAGCGACGCTATGACGCGGTCCGCCAGGATGTACACGTTCTCTTCCCCGCACGCGAACGTCAGCGTGTACGCGCCCGAGATCCCCGACCCGCCCAGCAGGTACGGCGTCTCCCCGGCGCCCAGGGCGGCAGCCAACCGCTCCGCCGTCTCCCGGTGCCCCGGCGTCATGCACAGGGTCGTGCCGTCGGCGAAGACGTAGACGTCCAGCGTCCCCAGCGGACCCGGCCGCACGTCGGAGAGCTCGATCTGGGACTCGGCCAGCTGCTCCAGCGTCGCGACCGTGCGCTCGTGGTCGTTCACCATCGGCGACTGCACCGGTACGAAGTCCGGGTGGGACGGGTGCCGGCGCCGCGCCGCGGCCAGCTCGGGGGAGTCCCCGGTGAACTCGTCGGTCTCCGCCGCCGGCTCGGCGACCGGCTCAAGACCGACGAAGTCGGCCTGCCGGGGCAGGAACAGCTCGCCGTCCGCCAGGCCCAGCAGCGACGGCGTGTCGGACGCGTCGCGTGCCTCCTGCGCGGCCCAGAAGGCACGTGCCTCGGCCAGCTCCCGCTCTCGCTCCTCGGCCAGCGCCTCCGCCACCGCGGCCCGTATCTCCTCGGCGTCGGTGTGGCTACGGGCGGCGGGCAGCAGGGCGCGCATGGCGGCGGCCTGGTTCTGGGCAAGCTGGGTGTGCAGCTCGGCGACCTGGCGGCGCAGCTTCAGTACGGTGCGCAGGACAGCGACGCCCACGGCGCCCGTGGCGGCCGTGGTGAGCAGCAAGGCGATCGGCATGGCGCTCACTGACGTACTCCCGGTTCAAAGTCGACCCCCGACTTCCTACATCAGCTTGAAGGGTGGACTATCAAGCTGTCAGTGCGTAACGTCACGAAACGGACAGGGGATTGGCCCTGTGGTCTCTGGGGGCAACCGCTCTGACCTGCTCTGATATCTCTGCGAGGGAGATAGGTCACATCATGGGGGAGATTGGATCACAAATCGGCCCGGCGTTCGGGAGTTTCTCGAACACCGGGCCGTAGCGTCACGGTCGGTTCCGTGACGGTCACTCAGGGGTCAGCTCAGGCGCTCGATGACCATCGCCATGCCCTGGCCGCCGCCCACGCACATGGTCTCCAGGCCGAACTGCTTGTCGTGGAACTGGAGGGAGTTGATCAGCGTGCCGGTGATGCGGGCGCCGGTCATGCCGAAGGGGTGGCCGACGGCGATGGCGCCGCCGTTCACGTTCAGCTTCTCCAGCGGGATGTCCAGGTCGCGGTAGGAGGGGATCACCTGGGCGGCGAACGCCTCGTTGATCTCGACCAGGTCGATGTCGTCGATGGTGAGGCCGGCGCGGCGCAGGGCCTGCTTGCTCGCCTCCACCGGACCGAGGCCCATGATCTCGGGGGAGAGGCCGGTGACGCCGGTCGACACGATGCGGGCGAGCGGGGTGAGGCCCAGCTCGCGGGCCTTGGTGTCGCTCATGATGACGACCGCGGCGGCGCCGTCGTTGAGCGGGCAGCAGTTGCCGGCGGTGACCAGGCCGTCGGGGCGGAAGACCGGCTTCAGTCCGGCGACGCCCTCCAGGGTGACGCCGGCGCGCGGGCCGTCGTCCTTGCTGACCACCGTGCCGTCGGGGAGGGTGACCGGGGTGATCTCGCGCTCCCAGAAGCCGTTCTTGATGGCTTCCTCGGCGAGGTTCTGGGAGCGGACGCCGAACTCGTCCATGTCCTGGCGGGTGACGCCCTTGATCCGGGCCAGGTTCTCGGCGGTCTGCCCCATCGCGATGTACGGGTCGGGGAGCAGGCCGTCCTCGCGCGGGTCGTGCCAGGTGGAGCCGGTCGAGGCGGCGGTGGCGGCGGTGCGCTCCTGGGCCTCGGCGAAGAGCGGGTTCATGGTGTCCGGGAGGCCGTCCGAGCTGCCCTTGGCGTAGCGGGAGACCATCTCGACGCCGGCCGAGATGAAGACGTCGCCCTCGCCGGCCTTGATGGCGTGCAGGGCCATGCGGCTGGTCTGGAGGGACGAGGAGCAGTAGCGGGTGATCGTGGTGCCGGGCAGGTGGTCCATGCCCATCTGCACGGCGACGATCCGGCCGAGGTTGTAGCCCTGCTCGCCGCCGGGGAGACCGCAGCCGAGCATCAGGTCGTCGATGTCCCTCGGGTCCAGCCCGGGGACCTTCGCCAGGGCGGCCTGGATGATCGTCGCGGTGAGGTCGTCGGGGCGCAGGTCCTTCAGGGAGCCCTTGACGGCGCGGCCGATCGGGGAACGGGCGGTCGAGACGATGACGGCTTCGGGCATCACGGCTCCATTGGCATGCGAGGGCTGGGCTTCGGAAGTTACCCGTACGTATGTCATCGGTCACGGGAATGGGGGTGTGACACTGACCGCACTTTCTAAGCGCTTGCTTTCCTCTGGGGCGCGTCGCCGTCTTTCGGCCGGTGGGGGCCGGTCGCGCAGTTCCTCCCCCCAGCCTTCGGCCGGGGGGACCCCAGCGCCCCTCTGGGGCGCGCTGTCCAGCCGTGTTCCGCAGGGTCAGTGCCCTACTCGGTGGTGCGGGCCCTCGACCTCGCCTCTTCGGCGGCCGCGTCGGGTGGGAGAGTGGGCGGCTCCACCTGGTGGCGGCGGCGTCGCTTGAGCAGGGCCCAGGGGCCGCGGGGGCCCGTCGGCATGGCCGCCGTGACCTCCGTACCCGCCTCGGCCGCCGCCTCCGCCGCGGCGCGGGCGACCGGGAGGAAGCCCTCGCGGCGGGTGACGTCGGGGCGCTCCTCCTCCGCCGGCCACAGGCCGAGGGCCGCGCAGACGGTGGGGAGCACGGCCATCGCCGCCGTGGCGTAGCCCTCCGCGGAGGGGTGGTAGTTGTCGGGGCCGAACAGCTCGCGCGGGTTCGCCGCGAACTCGGGGCCCAGCAGGTCACCGAGCGACACCGTGCGGCCGCCCTGTTCCACCGTGCCGATCGTCTGGGCCGCCGCCAGCTGCCGGGAGGCCCGCCGGGCCAGCCAGCGCAACGGCTGCCGTACCGGCTCGATCGTGCCCAGGTCGGGACAGGTGCCGACCACCACCTCGGCGCCGGCCGTGCGCAGCCGGCGGACCGCCGCGGAGAGGTGACGGACCGAGCGCGTGGGGGGCATGCGGCGGGTGACGTCGTTCGCGCCGACCATGATCACGCAGACGTCGGGGACCGGCTGCCCGGCGCCCAGGACCAGCGCCACCTGACGGTCGAGGTCGTCGGACTGGGCGCCGGGCAGCGCCACGTTGGTGAGGTCGACCGGGCGTTCCGCGACGGCCGCCAGGCCCGACGCCAGCAGGGCGCCCGGCGTCTGGGCGGCCCGGTGCACCCCCTGGCCCGCCGCCGTGGAGTCGCCCAGCATCGTCAGCCGCAGGGGAGGCTCACCGGCCGCCCCGTACCCGAGGCCGTACCTGCCGTCGGCGGTCGGCACCCGCCCGCCGCTGTTGCCGTTGTGCACCGCCGCCTGGGCCATCCGCACCTCGGCCAGCACCAGTCCCACCGCGGCCGCGCCGACCAGCCCGATCCCGCCTCCGCCGTACGCCGCACCGGCCGCGATCCGCCGGGCCACCCGCGCCCTCGACATGCTCGTCATGCGTCGCCGCCACCTCCTCGTTGCCGTACATCCACTCCTTGCCCCGTACCGCCCGTCCGCCAATCTCAACAGGGAGTGAACCTCCGGCATGCCCCGTAGGCTGGCCGCACCACCAGGACCACTTTTGTGCAAGCGACCGGAGACAACGGTGCAATACCACGACTCGATGATCAGCCTCGTCGGCAACACCCCGCTCGTGAGGCTCAACAGCGTCACCCAGGGCATCTCGGCCACCGTGCTCGCCAAGGTCGAGTACTTCAACCCGGGCGGGTCCGTGAAGGACCGCATCGCGCTGCGGATGATCGAGGCCGCCGAGAAGAGCGGGGAGCTGCGGCCGGGCGGCACCATCGTCGAGCCGACCAGCGGAAACACCGGAGTGGGGCTGGCGATCGTGGCCCAGCAGAAGGGGTACAAGTGCATCTTCGTGTGCCCCGACAAGGTGAGCACCGACAAGATCAACGTGCTGCGGGCGTACGGCGCCGAGGTGGTCGTCTGCCCGACCGCCGTCGACCCCGAGCACCCGGACTCGTACTACAACGTCTCCGACCGGCTGGTCCGCGAGACGCCGGACGCCTGGAAGCCGGACCAGTACTCCAACCCCAACAACCCCCTCTCGCACTATCACTCGACCGGCCCCGAGTTGTGGGAGCAGACCGAGGGGAAGATCACCCATTTCGTCGCGGGCGTCGGCACCGGCGGCACCATCTCCGGCACCGGGCGGTACCTGAAGGACGCCAGCGAAGGACGTGTCCAGGTGGTGGGCGCGGACCCGGAGGGCTCCGTGTACTCCGGCGGCTCCGGACGGCCGTACCTCGTCGAGGGCGTCGGTGAGGACTTCTGGCCCACCGCCTACGACCGGACCGTCGCCGACGAGATCGTCGCCGTGTCCGACAAGGACTCCTTCCAGATGACCCGGCGCCTGGCCAAGGAGGAGGGGCTGCTGGTCGGCGGCTCCTGCGGGATGGCGGTCGTGGCCGCGCTGCGGGTGGCCGAGCGGCTCGGTCCGGACGACGTGGTCGTCGTACTGCTCCCGGACAGCGGCCGCGGCTACCTCAGCAAGATCTTCAACGACGAGTGGATGGCCGACTACGGCTTCCTGGAGGACGAGGGCCCCAGCGCCCGCGTCGGCGACGTGCTCAGCGACAAGGCGGGCGGCGCCATCCCCTCCCTCGTCCACATGCACCCCGAGGAGACCGTCGGCCAGGCCATCGAGGTGCTGCGCGAGTACGGCGTCTCGCAGATGCCCGTCGTCAAGCCGGGCGCCGGGCACCCGGACGTGATGGCCGCCGAGGTCGTCGGCTCGGTCGTCGAACGCGAGCTGCTGGACGCGCTGTTCAGCAAGCGTGCTTCCCTGGAGGACCCGCTGGAGAAGCACATGTGCGCCCCGCTGCCGCAGGTCGGCTCCGGTGAGCCGGTCGGGGACCTGATGACGGTGCTGGGGGCGGCGGACGCGGCGATCGTCCTCGTCGAGGGCAAGCCCACCGGTGTGGTGAGCCGCCAGGACCTGCTGGCGTTCCTCGCCAAGGGCGGCAAGCAGTAGCGAACCTCAGGTGAACGGCCCGTGAAGCGGCGGAACTCGCCGTTTTCCCAGCGAAGCGGTGGACTTCGCGGAAGTGGTACGAGCGTGTCACGTACACGCAGCACACGCTTAACACGGGTCCGGCACATTAGGGGATGTCGGCAGGGCGGGAGCGGCTCCCCGCCCCGGCCGGCACCGAACGTCCAAGGACCTCCGGAGCGGCTCCCGGACCTCCATGGACGCCGGACGTGAGACCCGGCCTGACCCGGTCAGCGTCCCTCGCGGGGACCGCCGTCGTCCCGCCCCCCGTAACGGGGGTGCGGCGGTCCCCGCGCACAAGCCTCCCGGCGGCCTCAGCCCGCCGTCGCCTGCCAACTGCCGAGCAGCGCCAGCCGCTCCGCCGTCTCCGAACCCGGCTCGGGTGTGTACACGACGAGCATCTGGTCCGGGTCCTCGGGCACCGCCAGGGTCTCGTAGGGCAGCGTGAGCAGGCCCGCCACCGGGTGCCGGAGGCGTTTCACGCCGTACGCGCACGCCTTCACCTCGTGGTCCGCCCACAGCCTGCGGAAGTCCGCGCTCTTGACGGAGAGTTCGCCGACCAGGGCGGTCAGGGCAGGGTCGTCGGGGTGCAGGCCCGCGCTGATGCGCAGGTTCGCGACGGTCTGGGCGGCGATCGCCGCCCACTCGGGGTACAAGTCGGGCGCCGCCGGGTCCAGGAAGACCAGCCGGGGCATGCTGCGGGCGGCCGGGGCCAGCGCCCCGAAGCCGAGCAGCGCGTCGGCGAGCGTGTTCCAGGCCAGCACCTCCATGCGGCGGCCCAGCACGAACGCCGGGGACCGCTCCATGGCGTCCAGCAGCAGCTGCACCCCGGGGCGCACCCGCGGCACCGAGGGGCGTCGCGCGCCCTTGCCCGGCTGCGGGCGGGCCACCGCGCGCAGATACGCGTGCTCGGTCTCGTCCAGCCGCAGCACCCGCGCGACCGCGTCCAGCACGGCATCGGAGACGCTGCTGCCCCGCCCCTGCTCCAGCCGGATGTAGTAGTCGACGCTCACCCCGGCCAGCTGCGCCACCTCCTCGCGGCGCAGTCCCGGTACGCGGCGCCGCCCGTACGAGGGCAGCCCCACCTCCTCGGGCCGGATGCGGGCGCGGCGCGAGCGCAGGAAGTCTCCGAGGTCCCCGTCCATGGGTTCGATCGTAGGGGAGCGGCCGCTGCCGAACCTGGTACTGGTGGACCCAGGAAAAGCGTCGCCCTGGGTAGGGCCGCCGGACCGGCCGAGGGTGGAGACACGCCACCGGGACCGGCCCGGCGGCACCGACCAGGGAGCACCTCATGTCGTACGACGACCTGTCCGGCCGTACCGCCGTCGTCACCGGAGCCGCCAGCGGGATCGGGGAGGCGGTGGCCGTGCGGCTCGCCGCGGAGGGCGCCCGGGTGGCGCTGCTCGCCCGGCGCGCCGACCGGCTGGAGACGGTGGTGGCGAAGATCCGGGCGGCCGGCGGCGCGGCCCTCGCCGTGGCCGCCGACGTCACCGACGACGCCTCCGTGCAGGGGGCGGCGGACGCCGTCCACGAGGCCTTCGGCACCGTGGACCTCGTCGTCAACAACGCCGGCGTGATGCTGCCGCACCCCGTCGACGACGGCCGCCTCGACGAGTGGCAGCGCATGATCGACACCAATGTGACCGGCGTGCTGCGGGTGCTGCGGGCCTTCACCGGGGACCTGGTGGCGGCGGCCGCGCAGGGCCGTACCGCCGACCTCGTCAACGTCTCGTCCATCGGCGCGCACCTCGTCTTCCCCACCTACGCGGTGTACGGCGCCACCAAGGCCGCCGTCACCCAGCTCTCGCAGGCGCTGCGCGCCGAGTTCGGGCCGCGTGACGTGCGGGTCACCAACGTCGAGCCGGGCCTCACGGAGACCGAACTGGCCGACCACATCGGGTCGGCCGAGGGGCGCGCGCAGGTCGACGGCATGCTGGCGGAGATGGGCTCGCTGGCCGCCGCGGACCTCGCCGACCTGGTGGGCTACGTGACCAGCCGGCCCCGGCACGTCAACCTGAGCCAGGTCGTCGTGCTGCCGACCCGTCAGGCCTGACCGGGCCCGGTACCGCTGGGGGCCGGCTCAGTCCTGGTGGCCGGGACCGCGGAACAGACCGGGGTGGAGGCGGACCGCCTGGGCCACGTTGACACCGACGATGCCGACCCAGGTGGCGATCAGGCCGGTCATGCCCGCGAACGCGCCGCCGATCGCCGACAACGGGATCGCCACCACCAGCGAGACGATCCCGAAGCCGAACCGCTCACCCCACGAGTCGGTGCCCCGGGACCGCCGGGCCCCGCGGGCCGCCTGCATCTGCTGCTCGGCCAGGCCCCTGCGCAACCGGCGCTCCACCGCACCGTCGATCCGGCTGTCGATCTTCTCCAGGAAGGAGTCGACCAGCTCCGACTCGTACTCCGGCCCCAGTTCCCCGCGGGCGTGCAGGGTGGCGGCGAGGTCATTCTTCAGATCGGTGTCATGCGCGTCCGTCATGGGGCCCACGGTAGGCAGCCGGGACGCCGGGCGCACTGGGGCAAGCCCCCGCATCGCACCGGGGCCCGCCCCTCAGGGCAGCAGTGACACCAGCCCGCCGGCCGGGTCGAACCGCGCCGCGACCACCGACGCCCCCGCGAACGCGGCGTCCGCCCTGATCGCGTCCCGCACCCACACCGCGTGGGCCCGTACGGTGTGGGCGGCCCAGTCCCCGGGCAGCGCCCTGGTACGGCGGGCGGCCGGGGCGATCTCCTCGACGAGGAGTTGCAGGTGACCGGGGACGGGCGCACCGGTGCGCAGCCGGCCGAGGGTGGCGGCGACCGCCCCGCAGCCGTCGTGGCCGAGGACCACGACCAGCGGGACGCGCAGTTCGGCCACCGCGTACTGGATGGAGCCGAGCACCGCCTCGTCCAGTACCTGCCCGGCCGTCCTTATGCACAGCAGGTCGCCGAGGTCCTGGTCGAAGACCAGCTCGGGCAGGATCCCGGAGTCGATGCAGTCCAGGACGACGGCGAAGGGCCGCTGTGCGGAGACCCGCCCGCGGCGCGCGCGGCCGGTGGCGTAGCGCCGGTTGCCCTCCAGCAGTTCGTCGAGGGCGGCGCTGGTCGAGCAGCGGGCGGCGGCCGGCGCGCCGACGGCGGTGGCCGCCGGTAGGGCCCGGGGGTTCGAGGCCATGACGCTTCCTCAGGTGGGGTGCCTGTCGAGCTTCATCACTGTACGCGGCGGAAACGTTACTCTCTGTTCCGATTTAACGATCCTTGGCCGGATCATCGACCGCGCGATACCCGGCGCGGACTTGATCACGTCCAGCAGGAGGCGCGGGCCGACCGGCGAGTCGTCGGAGGAGACCGGGACCAGCCGCCCGGCCCGGCCGTGCACCTCGATACGGAAGCCGTCACCGCGCGGACCGCCCGATGTGCTCGCCCGTCTCCTCCGTCGTCACCCGGTCGATCCGGGTGGGAGCGGGGCGAGAGCGTCGATGCCCCCCCGGAGAGACGTCGCGAGAAACCGTACCAGTTAGTTGGTTTTTTTGTGTGGAGGGCGGGCAGACTTGTGGCCCGGAGCGGGCCGCGATCTGCCCGAGGGGAGGACGACACGGCGACAGCTCCGGTCGCAGTGAAGGGGTTGGATCCATGGCCAGGCAGGAACGCGCGGAGGTCACCCGCGCCGCCATCCTGGAAGGCGCAGCGCGCGCCTTTGACGCGGAGGGGTACCACGGCACGACCCTCGGCGACATCGTCAAGGAGTCCGGGGTGACGAAGGGGGCTCTCTACTTCCACTTCACCTCGAAGGAGGAGCTGGCCCAGGTCCTCATCGACGAGCAGTTCTCCGTCCTGGACTCGGCCGCGGACGCCGGCGGTCTGGGTGTGCAGTCCGTCATCGACATACTGCACCGCATGGCGCGGCAGCTGGTGGAGAACGTCCAGGTGCGCGCGGGCATCCGACTGGTGACCGACCAGAGTTCCAAGACCGGCATCGTCAGCGAGCCGTACACGAAGTGGATCGAGGTCTTCCGGACGTGCCTGGCCGAGGCCCAGCAGCGCGGCGACGTCAAGGACGACATCGACTGCGAGCGGCTGGCCGCACTGGTCGTCGGCTCCTGGACCGGGCTCCAGCTCAGCTCCCAGGTGCTGTGCGGGCGCAAGGACCTGTCCGAGCGGACGACCCTGATGTGGCAGTTGCTGCTGCCCGGCATCGTGCCGGCGCGCAGGCTGGGCAGCTTCCACCCCGAAGGCAGTTCCCATGTCGCCGGACAGCCCTCGGCGGCCGGCGGGTAGGGCGACGTTCGACAGAACTGCGCACGGCGAGCGGCTGGAACGAAAGCAGCGTGACCGTGGCCGGCGCCCTGGCGGCCGCGGCCGGGCAGGTCGCCCCTGGGGACCACGGCACGCACGGCGGCGGACGAGAAAACGGGGGGGCTGACCGCGGGCCCCGGGGCCCGCGGTCAGGCCAGGCCGTGTTGTTCGGCGTAGGCGTTCGCCACGTCCTCCGGGTCCTTCTTGTCGTTGTCGACCTGGCTGTTGAGCTGGGTGAGCTGGTCGGTGGTCAGGATGTTGCCGAGCCGGGCGAGGGCCTTGCGGACGGTGTCGTCGGCCTTCCGGTCGGCGATCAGCGGCACGATGTGCTGGCTCGGGATCAGGTTCTTCGGGTCGGTCAGCACCACCCAGTCGTTGGCCGCGATGTCGGTGTCGGTGGTGAACAGGTTCGCCACGTCCACGTCGCCCTTCTTCAGCGCGCCCTTGACCAGCGGGCCGTCCGAGTCGAGCGACTTGAACTCCTTGAATTCGACGCCGTAGACCTCCTGGAGCCCGACCGCGCCCACCCGGCGCTTCTTCACCTCGGGCGCGGCCCCGATGACCAGCTTGCCGTTCTGCTTGGCGAGGTCGGCGAGGGAGGCCAGGCCGTACTTGCGGGCGGTGGCGCGGGTGACGACGAAGCAGTCCGAGTCGGCGGCCTGGCCGTAGGGCAGCACCTGGAGGCCGGCGGGCAGGGCGAGCGTGAGCGCGTTCTGCATGGTGCCGGGCTCGGACGAGTCGTCCTTCGGGGCCAGGTAGTTGAGGAGGGCGCCCTGGTACTCGGGCAGCAGGTCGATGTCACCGGCCCTGAGCGCGGGGATCACGATCTCCCGGGTGCCGAGGTTCGGGCGGACCTTCACCTTCACGCCCGCCTTCTGGAGCGCGGCCGCGTAGAGGTAGCCGAGCACCTGGTTCTCGGTGAAGTTGGCGGTGCCGATGGTGATCCCGCCCTTGCTGGAGCCGCCGCCGGCGGTCGAGCCGCTGCTCTCGTTCAGCGAGGTGATGCCGCTGGAGCAGGCGGAGAGGGTGGTGACGGATCCGGCGGCGAGCAGGCCACCGAGGAGGGTACGACGGTTCATCTTCGGGTTCCCTAGGCGGTGCGGTGGCGGAAGAGGAAACGCTGGAGGGTGCTCAGGAGCAGGTCGAGGACGACGGCCACGAGGGCGACCAGTACCGCGCCGCCCAGCACCTGCACGAGGTCGCGCTGGGCGAGTCCGTCGAAGACGTAGCGGCCGAGGCCGCCGAAGGAGACGTACGCGGCGATGGTGGCGGTGGCGACGACCTGGATCAGCGCGAGCCGCAGGCCGGTCATGATCAGGGGGAGCGCCAGCGGCAGTTCGACCTGGAGGAGGACCTGGTGGCCGCGCATGCCCTGGCCGCGGGCGGCGTCGCGGACGTCCGGGTCGACGGCCGTCATCCCGGCGTAGGTGTTGGTGACGATCGCCGGGACCGCGAGCGCGACCAGCGCCACGTACACCGGGAGCATCGACAGACCGCCCGCCAGGAAGACGAGGACGACCAGGCCGACGGTCGGCAGCGCGCGCCCGAAGGACGCCAGGTTGATGGCGAGGAACGCGCCCTTGCCGGTGTGCCCGATCAGCAGCCCGACCGGGAGGCCGATCGCGGCGGCGATCAGGGTGGCGAGCAGCGAGTACTGGAGGTGCTCGGTGAGCCGGTGGGCGATGCCGTCCTGGCCGGCCCACTGGGAGCCACTGGTCAGCCAGGTGCCGAGGTTCTTGAAGAGTTCGAACATCTCAGGCTCGCCTCCTGCGCCACGGGGTGAGGACGTACTGCAGGGCCACCAGCAGCGCGTCCGCGACCACGGCGAGCAGGATCGTGAGGACCACGCCCACGATCACCGGGGTCGGGAAGTCGCGCTGGAAGCCGTCGGTGAAGAGCTGGCCGAGGCCGCCGTCGCCGATGTAGGTGGCGACGGACACCAGGGAGATCGACATGACGGTGGCGATCCGGACGCCCGCGAAGATCACGGGCAGGGCGAGCGGGAACTCGACGGTGAGGAGGGTGCGCAGCGGGCGGGTGCCCATCGCCTTCGCCGCCTCCTTGGTCTTCGCCGGGACCGAGTCCAGGCCCTCGACCGTGTTCCGCAGCAGCACGACCAGGGTGTAGACGGTCAGACCGATGACGGTGGTGGTCCGGGTCAGGCCGCTGACCGGCAGCAGCAGGACGAAGATCGCGATCGAGGGGATCGTGAAGAGCACGTTCGACAGGCCGAGCAGGAAGCCGCGCAGCGGGCGGACCCGGTGGGCGAGCACCGCGAGCGGGAGCGAGATCACCAGGCCGAAGAAGACGGCGGTCATCGCGGCCTGGAGGTGGGAGAGGGTGAGGCTGGTCAGCTCGTCGGTGTGGTCGCCTATCCACGACCAGTCGACGCTCATGCGGCCACCGCCCGGGCCTCGGTGTGGGCCTGGCCCGCGTGGACGTGGATGTCGTCGCGCGAGGAGACGCCGGTGAGGACACCGGCCGCGTCGACCCGGGCGACGAGTCCGGTCGGGGAGGCGATCGACTCGTCGAGGGCCGAGAGCAGCGAGTCCCCGTCGCGCAGCGGCCGCACCGGGAGCTCGGCGTCCTTCGAGGCCCAGTGCAGGGGCCTGCGTCCGGCGTCGAGTACGAGGGTCCAGGCGCCGCCCTCGGGAGCCGGGCCCTGCGGTACTTCGGCCAGGGTCTTCAGCGAGAGCAGCTTCAGTCCGCGCTCGGCGCCGAGGAAGTCGGCCACGAAGTCGTCGGCCGGGCGGGCCAGGAGTTCGGCGGGCGGGGCGCACTGGACCAGGTGGCCGCCGGTGCGGAAGATCGCGATCCGGTCGCCGAGCCGGACGGCCTCGTCGACGTCGTGGGTGACGAAGACGATGGTCTTGTTCAACTCCTTCTGGAGCCTGAGCAGTTCGTCCTGGAGCTGGGTGCGCACCACGGGGTCGACGGCGCCGAACGGCTCGTCCATCAGCAGGACGGGCGGGTCGGCGGCGAGCGCCCGGGCCACGCCGACGCGCTGCTGCTGGCCGCCGGAGAGCTGGTGCGGGTAGCGCTTGCCGGCGTCGGCGGCGAGGCCCACGGTCTCCAGGAGTTCGGCGGCGCGGGCGCGGGCCTTCTTCCGGTTCCAGCCGAGCAGCAGCGGGACGGTGGCGATGTTGTCGAGCACCGTGCGGTGCGGGAAGAGCCCGGCCTGCTGGATGACGTACCCGATGGAGCGGCGCAGTTCGGCGGCGTCCTGGCGGGTGACGTCCTCGCCGTTCACCTTGATCGTGCCGGAGGTCGGCTCGATCATTCGGTTGATCATCCGCAGGGTGGTGGTCTTGCCGCAGCCGGAGGAGCCGACCAGGACGGTGACCCCGCCCTCGGGCATCTCCAAGGAGAGATCATGGACTGCTGTCGTGCCGTTGGGGAAGCGCTTGTGGACCGCGTCGAACTGGATCATGAGATGTCCCTTGCCCGGCTGTATAACGTCATGCAGAGTTCTTGGTGTGTGAATAGCTTGTCAACGGTCTGGCGTTAATCCGACGTAACAGATGACCGAAGGGCAAGATCCAATGTCCGGGTTGAGGGGAGTTTGGGCGTGATGTCGTCTCGTATCGTGGACGTGATCGGAATAGCTCATTCCGGTCTGGTGGTCCTGGACGGCATCGGCATGGGGGTCGACGACGTCGTACGCCTCGCCGACGGCACCGCCCGGCCGGTCCCCGGCACGGACGCGATGCGCCGCGCGGAGGAGTCCTGGGACGCCGCCCGCCGGATCGCCGCGACCGGCCGCGTCTACGGCCGTTCCACCGGCGTCGGCGCCAACCGCAACGAGGACGTCCCCACCGAGGCCGCCGCCGGCCACGGCCTGCGGCTGCTGCGCAGCCACGCCGGCGCGATCGGCGACGAACTGCCCGCCCGACAGGTGCGCGCGATGCTCGCGGTACGCGCCAACCAGCTGCTGGCGGGCGGCGCCGGTCTGCGGCCGAGCGTCGTCACCGCGCTGTGCGAGGCACTGGAGTCCGGCGCCCACCCGGTCGTCAACGAGTTCGGCTCGGTCGGCACCGGGGACATCGCGGCACTGGCGCAGATGGGCCTCGCACTGGCGGGGGAGCACCCCTGGCGGGGCGCGACACCGCCCGAGCCGCAGCTCCTCGACAACAACGACGCCCTCGCCCTGATCAGCAGCAACGCCCTCACCCTCGGCCAGTCCGCGCTCGCCCTGCACGAACTGCGCGGCCTGATCGAGGCCACCCAGGTCGTGGCGGCCCTGTCCCTGCTCGCCGTCGACGGCTCCCACGAGGCCTACGCGGCCCCCGTGCACGCGGCCCGCCCGCACCGGGGCAGCGCCGAGGTCGCCCGCCGCATGCGGGAGCTGATCGGCGCCGCCGACCGGCCCACCCCGCCGCTCGGCCGGATCCAGGACCCGTACGGCTTCCGCTGCCTGCCCCAGATCCACGGCCCCGCCCATGACGCCGCCGACGCCCTCGAACAGGTGCTGGCGATCGAGATCAACGCCGCCGCCGAGAACCCCCTCATCTCGGTCGAGGACCTCGCCGCCTACCACCACGGCGGCTTCTACCAGGCCCAGCTCGCCCTCGCCCTGGACCACTTCCGGCTCGCCGTCACCCAGGTCGCGCGCCTGTCCACGTCCCGCCTGTCCACCCTCAACGAGCCCGCCTACACCCGCCTGCGCCCCTTCCTCGCCGACCACGAACCCGCCTCCTCCGGCGTGATGATCCTGGAGTACGCCGCCGGCGCCGCCCTCGGCGACCTGCGCGCCTTCTCCGCGCCCGCCTCCCTCGGGCACGCTGTACTCTCCCGAGGCGTCGAGGAACAGGCCAGTTTCGCCTCGCTCGCCGCCCGTCAAACGCTGCGCGCCTGCCGTGCGTACCGTCTGGTGGTCGGCTGCGAACTCGTCGCCGCCGTGCGGGCGCTGCGCCAGCGCGACCTGAGGCCCGACCCCGGGCTCGGGGCGGGCCTGGCGCTGGAGCTCGCCGAGGCGGTGCTGGAGGCGGACCCGGCCGACCGGCCGCTCACCGACGACGTCACCGCGGCGGCCGGGCTGCTCGACCGGTTCACGGACATCTGGAGGGGGAGCACGTCATGAGCGTGACCGACAGCCCTGCGACACGGTTGCAGGCGCTCTTCGAGGGGCACCGGCTCACGCCGACCCAGCGGCGCATCGCCCACAGCATGGTGCGGCGCGCCGCCGACGTGCCCTTCCTGTCCAGCGTGGAGCTGGCCGATCTGGCCGGGGTCAGCCAGCCCTCCGTGACCCGGTTCGCGGTCGCGCTCGGCTTCGACGGCTACCCGGCGCTGCGCCGGCACCTGCGCGAGGTGGTGCCCGCCGAGCAGACGCCCGGCAACGGCGCGTACAACGAGTACCAGCAGGCCGTCGAGGCCGAGATCGAGAACCTCCGGCACCTCGCCGAGGTGCTCGCCGACCCCCGCCCCGTGCAGCAGGCGGGGCGGCTGCTGGCCGCCTCCCGGCCGCTGCCGGTGCTCGGACTGCGCGCCGCCGCCTCGCAGGCCTACGGCTTCGCCTACTTCGCCGCCAAGGTCCACCCGGACGTCCGGCTGCTCAACGAGGGCGGCACGATGATCCACGACCGCATCGACGCGGCCGTCCTCGCCGGCGCCTCCACCCTGCTGTGCTTCGCGCTGCCCCGGCACCCCCGCGAGGTCGTGGACACCCTCGGCTATGCCAAGGAGGCCGGGCTGACCGTCGTCACCGTCGCCGACTCCGCCTTCGCGCCCGTTGCCAAGGTCTCCGACCTGCTGCTGCCGGCCGCCGTCGGCACCGGGCTCGCCTTCGACACGGCGTGCGCGCCGATGCTGCTCGGCCGGGTGCTCCTGGAGGCGATGTGCGACGACCTGCCGGACGCGCAGGTCCGCCTGGAGGAGTTCGACGCGCGGGCTGCGGCCCGGGGTCTGTTCGTCGAGTAGGGGCCTCAAGGCGGGCAGGGGCTTCAAGCGGGTAGCGGCTTCAGGGCGAGCAGGGGCTTTAAGACTCGTCTCACGTTCGGTCGTTACCGTCCCGCCCTACGGACGGACCGACACCGGCGAGGAGGCTGCGGACATGGCGCGTGGGGTACGGGAAGGGCGCGGCGGACAGGGACTGGCCCGGGTGGCCGTGGTCGTACGGGCCGGGGCCGCGCCGCTGTGGTGGGCCGGGGTGTTCGCGGCGGGCGTCGGCGTACTGCCCCCGGGGATCACCGGGCGCCGCATCGGCGTGCTGGCCGGGGCCGCGCTGTTCGTCGTCGGCGCGGCGGTCGTGGCGCTGGTCCGCCGCAGGCGGTACACCGCGCTGCTGCGCGGCGCCGCCCGGGCCGGCAAGCACGACGTCCTCCAGGACCGGGCCGTGACCGTGCGCAACTGGCGCCGGGGCCACCGCTGGTGGCTGCTGCTCGCCTTCGCCGTCGCCCTCGGCAGTTCCTTCGCGGTGCCCGCGGCGGGCGGCCTGCTGCTCGCCGGGACCGGTGCCGGACTGCGCCTGAAGGCGGCCTGGCTGGGCCGCCGGGAGGGGGCCGCGGACCAGCTGATGTGGGTGCGTGTCGACTGGCTCGACAAGCGCGGCGGCCGTCCTGCGGGCAAGGCCGTCAAGGCGTACCGCGGTACCGGCATCGCGGCGGGCGACGCGTCCCCGGGCGGGGCCCGCCGCCGCACCGCGGCGCTGGTCTGAGGCCGGGTCAGACCTCCAGTTCCTCCTCGATCTTCTTCAGCTGGTGCCGGGCCATCGCCAGGTTGGCGCGGGAGGCGTCGAGCACCAGGTAGAGGAAGAGGCCGTTGCCGCCGCGGCCCTTGAGCAGGCGGATGAGGTGGTACGCGTTGGACAGCGTGATCAGGATGTCCTCGATCTCGCCCTTGAGGCCGAGGTGCTCCATGGTGCGCATCTTGGCGCGGATCACGTCGGTGTTGCCGGCGGCGGCCACGTTCAGGTCGAAGGTCTTGCTGCCGCCCATCGTGCCCAGCGCCATCCCGCTGGTGTAGTCGACGAGCGCGACGCCGGTGGCTCCCTCGATGGAGGTGAGGCACTCTTTCAGCGCGGTTTCGGTGTTGGCCATGACGTTCTGGTTCCTCTCAACTGTCGGTTGCGGTGCGCGCGTCGGTGGTGGTGCTGGTGCGTGGCGTGCGCGTGGTTCTGGTCCGTGTGGTGGTGGCGCGGGCCGGTCGCAGGGCCTTGGCGGCGGCCTCGGCGGTGTCGACCAGCTCTCCGATCCGGGCGGCGGCGCGGCGGCCCTCCAGGTGCAGCCGGCCGACGTTCACCCGGTCCTCGGCGAGCAGGGTGAGCACGGCGCTGCGGCCGGCCGCGTAGGTGGCGACATAGCCGTCCTCGCCGCGCACCAGCAGTTCCCTGAGCTCGCCCTTGCCGGTGGCGTCGGCGACCCGCACGGCGACGCCGAGCTCGGCCGCGGTCAGGGCGGACAGGCCCTCCGGATCGACGCCCGGACAGTCGTGGGCGACGACCAGGCCGTCCACGCCGGCCGCGAGGGCGCCGGTGAGCTGGGGCATCCTGGTGCGCAGCCGGTGCAGTTCGTCGAGGACGGCTGCTCTGTCGGAGCTGCCGGATTCTGCCGCCATCAGCTGTCTCCTCTCGGCGGGGCGGTGCCGTTCAAAGGGCCTCCAGCGCATCCCTGAGCCTCTTCAGCAGCGCGATGTCGGGGTCGGTGACCGGGGGGAGCCGGGGTGGCGCGGGGGTCGTGGTGCGCCCGGGGACGAGGAGCCCGGCCGCCGCCAGCCGGCGTACGTCCACCAGCGTGTGGAAGGCCGGCCGGCCCAGCTCGCGGGCGATCTCCGGGGCCGTGCGGACGCCGTCCACCCGGTTCAGGACGGCCCGCTGGCGGGGCGTGACCGGCGGGGGCGCGACCGGGTCGGCCCGGATCAGCGGCGCTTCGTCGGTGGCGGGGTAGGGCCAGAGGCGGTGCAGCAGTTCGCGGCGGCGCCGGGTCTCGCGTTCGAGGGCGGCGACCGGCACGGCCCGCAGGGGGCTCGCGGCGGCAGGGGTGCCGTAGCGGAAGCGGCCCGGGGTACTGCTGGGGGCGAGCGCGAAGTACCCGGCGTCGTACAGCGCGCCGACCCGGCACACCTCCAGGGCTCCTCGGGGCAGCAGGCCGGCGGTGAACAGCCGGTGGGTGGCGGCGGCCATGTCCTCGGTCCAGGGCCAGGCCGCCGCGTCGAGCGTGCCGTGGGCCGTGAGGAGCACGTCGAGGCCGGGGGCGAGGGGGCTCTCGGCGTGCACCACGCGGCCCTCGGCCAGGTGCAGGCTGCCGTGCTCACGGACCAGGACACCGGTGGCCCGCTCCTCGGCGAGCCGTATCAGCATCGGCGAAAGCGCGCCGGGCGCCCGGTCGGGTGCGGTCGCCCGGTCCCGGACCGGCAGCGGCGGAGGCGTCCGGACCACGGTCATCCCAGCACCAGCCGCTCGGCCATCTCGCCGAGCCGGATCCGGGCGAGGGCCAGATTGCCGTCCTCGCGGGTCAGCCACAGATGCAGGAAGACGGTGGCGTCGAAGGACGTCACCACGAACCGCAGCAGGTGGTAGCTGTCCCGGTTGCTGACGATCAGGTCCTCCACCGGAGGGCTGATCTCGGTGTCGTCGTCCGTGCTGAACGCCCCGTGCTCGGCGGCCAGCCGGGCCAGCTCGGCCGCCTCCGCCGCGGTGGTCTCGTGGTCACCGCCGGGCGCCTCCCCGACCGTGCCCAGGGCCAGTCCGCTGGTCCAGTCGACCAACGCCGCACCCCGCGCACCGGGCAGTCGCATCGCTTCCAGTAAGCACTCGTCGATTCCGGGCACCGTGGCTCCCCTCCCGCCGCCTGGGACTCCGGTTGAGTGACGCCGACACTACGCATCGTGTGCACGAGGGGTGAGTCGTTTGGCATTTTCCAGTGGAACATGCGCCCGGCAGGCTAGTGTTGGTCAACTGAGCTGCTTTTCGCACCAGTTGATCCCTGTGTCCCAGCTGTCTCAACGGCTCCCTGTTGCACGCAGGGTGGTGAGCGCGTCGGCGTGCGCCCCTCCGGATTCGGCCACGATCTCCGCGACGGACTGCGGCTCCCGTGCGACGGCGAACGCCACGCCCCCGCCGCCGTCCGGCACGAAGCCGTAAACACCGGGCCTGGCAAGGGAGTTGTAGGAGTAGTGGCTGCCGAAGTAGTACGCCCCGGTGTCCAGTGCCGCCGCGAGGTCGCCCTGCTCCAGCGGCGGCAGCGCGCGCCCCTCGGCGAGCAGGTCGCCCGAGAAACAGGCCGGCCCCGCCACGTCCTGCACCACCGGCGCCCCCTCCTTCGGCCGCCCCTTGCCGTCGTAGGCGGCGATCCTGAGCGGCCAGGCCGCCGGCACGTACACCGTCCGCGGCGCCACCTGCACCCCCGCGTGCGTCACCGCGATCCGCCGGCCGCCGGAACTCTTGACGTACTCCACCCGGGCCAGCACCGTCCCGTGCCGGGCCAGCAGCGACCGCCCGAACTCGGTCACCAGCCCGTACCGCCCGTCGAACAGTCCCGGCACCACCTCCGCGAGCAGCCGCGCGTACTGCCCGTACGTCGGCTCGGCCGCCTCCGACGCGAAGGCGACCGAAAGCCCGCCCCCGATGTCGAGGGTGTCGATCTGCCGCCGCCCGACACGCGCGTTGACCTCCTCGGCCAGCGCGTACGTCTCCGCCACCCCGCGCGCCAGCAGCGACAGCGGGATCCCCTGCGACCCGGTGTGCGCGTGCAGCCGCGTCAGCCACGGCCGCTCGGCGAACGCCCGCACGACCCACTCCCGGGCCCCCTCGTCCCGCAGCCCCACCCCGAACTTCGAGGTCGCGGTGGCCGTGGACGTGGCCTCGATGGTGCCCGCCCCGATCTGCGGGTTGACCCTGATGCCGAGCGGCGAGCGGGTGCCGCCGCTGTCCCGCAGCGCGTCGATCCTCGCCAGCTCCTGCGGGTTGTCCGCGTTCACGGCGACGCCCAGCGCCAGCGCCTCGCGCAGCTCCGCCTCCGTCTTCGCGGGCGCGTCGAACACGGTCCGCGCCACCGGCACCCCGGCCGCCCGCGCCAGCGCCAGTTCACCCGCGCTGGCCACCTCCGCGCCGAGGCCCTCCTCGGCCAGCAGCCGCACCACCGGCACCAGCGGGTTCGCCTTCACCGCGAAGGCGTGCAGGATCTCCGTCCCCGGTGCCGCCACCGCCGCGAACGCCCGGCGCAGCGCCGCCGCCGACGCGCGGATGCCCGTCACGTCCAGCAGGCCCACGATCGGCGCGTGCGGCCCCAGCAGCCCCTGCTCCACCGCCGCCCGCACGGCGTCGTCCCGCCGCGCCACCCGCCCGTCGTCGCCCTCGCGTCCGTCCACGACGTCCCCCGACATGTCATCGTCCACACCCTTAAGGCCCATAAGTCCAGCCAAACATCCCGAGTGCGCCCGGTGTCGGCGGACCGATGTATTGACTAGTTCTATTCAGGAAGTCAGGATGTGAATAACGGCAGTAATACGAGCCCTGATCCGCTGGGAGGCAGACCATGTCAGGACCCCGCCCCGTACGAGCACCGCGCGGTACGGAACTGAGCGCCCTGGGATGGCAGCAGGAAGCCGCCCTGCGGATGCTGCAGAACAACCTGGACCCCGAGGTCGCCGAGCACCCCGACAAGCTCGTCGTCTACGGCGGCACCGGCAAGGCCGCCCGCGACTGGCGCTCCTTCGACGCCATGGTGCGGACCCTGCGCACCCTCAAGCAGGACGAGACCATGCTGGTCCAGTCCGGCCGCCCGGTCGGCGTGATGCAGACCCACGAGTGGGCCCCGCGCGTCCTCATCGCCAACTCCAACCTCGTCGGCGACTGGGCCAACTGGGAGGAGTTCCGCCGCCTGGAGGCCCTCGGCCTGACCATGTACGGCCAGATGACCGCCGGCTCCTGGATCTACATCGGCACCCAGGGCATCCTCCAGGGCACCTACGAGACCTTCGCCGCCGTCGCCGCGAAGAAGTTCAACGGCACCCTCGCCGGCACGATCACCCTCACCGCCGGCCTCGGCGGCATGGGCGGTGCCCAGCCCCTCGCGGTCACCATGAACGACGGCGTCGCCATCTGCATCGACTGCGACCCCCGCGCCATCGAACGCCGCATCGAGCACCGCTACCTCGACGTGAAGGCCGACAGCCTGGAGCACGCGCTCCAGCTGGCGGTGGAGGCCCGCGACGCCCGCCGTCCGCTCTCCATCGGCCTGCTGGGCAACGCCGCCGAACTGCTGCCGCGGATGCTCGCCGAGGGCGCCCCCGTCGACATCGTCACCGACCAGACCTCCGCGCACGACCCGCTGTCGTACCTGCCGGTGGGCGTGGCCTTCGAGGACATGGCCGACGCGGCGGCCAAGGACCCGGCCGGCTTCACCACCCGCGCCCGTGAGTCCATGGCGAAGCACGTCGAGGCCATGGTCGGCTTCCTGGACGCCGGTGCCGAGGTCTTCGACTACGGCAACTCCATCCGCGGCGAGGCGCAGCTCGCGGGCTACGAGCGGGCCTTCGCCTTCCCCGGCTTCGTCCCCGCCTACATCCGCCCGCTCTTCTGCGAGGGCAAGGGCCCCTTCCGCTGGGCCGCCCTGTCCGGCGACCCCGCCGACATCGCCAGGACCGACAAGGCGATCCTCGACCTCTTCCCGGAGAACGAGTCCCTCGCCCGCTGGATCAAGCTGGCCGGTGAGCGGGTCCACTTCCAGGGCCTGCCGGCGCGAATCTGCTGGCTCGGCTACGGCGAGCGGGACAAGGCCGGCGAGCGCTTCAACGACATGGTGGCGAGCGGCGAGCTGGCGGCACCGCTGGCGATCGGCCGCGACCACCTCGACTGCGGCTCCGTGGCCTCCCCCTACCGGGAGACCGAGGCCATGCTGGACGGCTCCGACGCGATCGCCGACTGGCCGCTGCTGAACGCGATGGTGAACGTGGCCTCGGGCGCGTCCTGGGTCTCCATCCACCACGGCGGCGGGGTCGGCATGGGCCGGTCCATCCACGCGGGCCAGGTGACGGTCGCCGACGGCACGAAGCTCGCCGGCGAGAAGATCCGCCGGGTCCTGACCAACGACCCCGGTATGGGCGTGATCCGGCACGTGGACGCCGGGTACGACATCGCGGAGTCGGTCGCCGACGAGCGGGGCGTGCGGGTGCCGATGCGCGAAGGTGAGTCGGCGTGACGCAGAGCGGGGACTCCTCGTCGGGGGCCGGGCTCTCGTCGCCGGGCGGGGGTCCGGCTGTGCGGAGCGGGGCCTCCTTCCACGAGATGTGGCGTGAGCTGCTTCCCGTCGGCCGGCACGCCGAGTCCCGCGGCTACCGGCGGTTCGCCTGGACCGGGGCCGACGCCGAGTGCCGGGGCTGGTTCAAGGAGCAGGCCGAGGCGCGCGGGCTCGTCCACGAGGTCGACCGGAACGGGAACCAGTGGGCCTGGCGCGGGGACCCCACCGCCGGGGACGCCGTCGTCACCGGGTCGCACCTGGACTCCGTGCCGGACGGCGGCGCCTTCGACGGCCCCCTCGGTGTCGTGTCCTCCTTCGCCGCGCTCGACGAACTCCGCGCGCGGGGCGTGCAGTTCACCAGGCCCCTCGCCGTCGTCAACTTCGGCGACGAGGAGGGCGCCCGGTTCGGGCTCGCCTGTGTCGGCTCACGGCTCACCGCCGGGCAGCTCACCGTCGAGCAGGCGCACCGCCTGACCGACGCCGACGGGGTCACGCTGCCCCGCGCGATGGAAGCCGCCGGTCACGACCCCGACGCCATCGGCGCCGACCCCGAGCGGCTCGCCCGCATCGGCGCCTTCGTCGAACTGCACGTGGAACAGGGCCGGGCGCTGGACCTGTCCGGCGACCGGGTCGGCATCGCCAGCGCCATCTGGCCGCACGGACGCTGGCGGTTCGACTTCCGCGGCGAGGCCAACCACGCCGGCACCACCCGGCTGGCCGACCGGCGCGACCCCATGCTGTCGTACGCCGAGACCGTGCTCGCCGCCCGCCGCGAGGCCGAACTCGCCGGCGCCGTCGCCACCTTCGGCAAGATCGCCGTCGAGCCCAACGGCGTCAACGCCATCCCCTCCCTGGTGCGCGGCTGGCTCGACTCCCGCGCCGCCGACCAGGCCACCCTCGACACCGTCGTCGGCGGCATCGAGCAGGCGGCCCGGGAGTACGCGCGGGCACACGGCATCGACCTCGACGTCGTCCGGGAGTCCTTCACCCCCGTCGTCGAGTTCGACCACGCCCTGCGCGACGAACTCGGCCGCATCCTCGGCAAGGACACCGGTCTCACCGTCCCGGTCCTGGGGACCGGCGCGGGACACGACGCCGGGATCCTCGCCGGGAGCATCCCGACCGCCATGCTGTTCGTACGCAACCCCACCGGCGTCTCGCACTCCCCGGCCGAGTTCGCGGCCGAGGACGACTGCGTGGCCGGGGTGAGCGCGCTCGCCGACGTACTGGAAGGGCTGGTCCGCGCGTGACGACACGGACGACGTACTGGTTGGAGCACGCCTGGCTGGACACGAACGTCGAGCCCGGCGTCACCGTGGAGGTGGCCGACGGACGGATCACGGCGGTGCGGACCGAGGTGCCCGTGCCGCCGCCCGGTGCCGAGGTGCTGCGCGGCCTCACCCTCCCCGGCCTGGCCAACGCCCACTCGCACGCCTTCCACCGGGCCCTGCGCGGCACGGTCCAGGTCGGCTCCGGGACCTTCTGGACCTGGCGCGAACTCATGTACTCCGTCGCCGACAAGCTGACCCCGGACACCTACCACGCGCTCGCCCGCGCGGTGTACGCGGAGATGGCGCTGGCGGGCGTCGCCTGCGTCGGCGAGTTCCACTACGTGCACCACGCCCCCGGCGGCACCCGCTACACCGACCCCAACGCCATGGGCGAGGCACTGATCGCGGCCGCCGCCGACGCCGGGATCCGGATCACCCTCCTCGACACCGCCTACCTGTCCTCGGGCATCTCGACCAGGCGCGGCGGCGAGCCGCCCGACACCCACCAGCTGCGCTTCTCCGACGGCAGCGCACAGGCGTGGGCCGAACGCTGTTCAGTTCTCAAGGAACGGGATCACGCACGGATCGGAGCGGCGATCCACTCCGTACGGGCCGTGCCCGCCGAGCAGTTGGCGACCGTGGCCGGCTGGGCCGAGGAACGGCGGGCCCCGCTGCACGTGCACCTGTCCGAGCAGACCGCGGAGAACGACGCCTGCCTGGCCGTCCACGGCGTCACCCCCACCCGGCTGCTCGCCGACCACGGCGTCCTCGGCCCGCGCACCACCGGCGTCCACAACACCCACCTCACCGACGAGGACATCGCCCTGCTCGGTGGCAGCAGGACCGGCACCTGCATGTGCCCGACGACCGAACGGGACCTGGCCGACGGCATCGGGCCCGCCGTCGCCCTCCAGCGCGCGGGCTCCCCGCTCTCCCTCGGCTCCGACAGCCACGCCGTCATCGACCTGCTCGAAGAGGCGCGCGCCATGGAGCTGAACGAGCGGCTGCGCACCCGCACCCGGGGTCACTGGACGGCCGCCGCACTGCTGCGCGCCGCCTCCGCCGACGGCCACGCCGCCCTCGGCTGGGACGACGCCGGCACCATCGAGACCGGCATGCTCGCCGACCTGACGACGATCGCCCTCGACTCGGTCAGAACGGCAGGGCCGGTACCCCGACTCGGCGCCGAGGCCGCCGTATTCGCCGCGACCGCGGCGGACGTACGGCACACGGTCGTCGCGGGCCGCCACGTCGTACGCGACGGCGCGCACACGCTCGTACCGGACGTGCCGACCGCACTCGCGGACGCGATCGACGCCCTCCGCGCCTGACGACCCTCCACGAGGACACCATGAGCAGCAGCACCGCCATCACCGACATCGCCACGCTGGTCACCAACGACCCCTCCCTCGGTGACAACTCCCCTCTCGGTCTGGTCCGGGACGCGGCCGTCGTCATCGAAGGCGACCGTGTCGTGTGGACCGGTGCATCCAGCAAAGCACCCGCCACTGACAACCGGGTCGACGCGGGCGGCCGGGCGGTGCTGCCGGGTTTCGTGGACTCCCACTCCCACCTGGTCTTCGCGGGCGACCGCACCCAGGAGTTCAACGCCCGGATGTCCGGCCGCCCGTACACCGCGGGCGGCATCCGCACCACGGTCGCGGCGACCCGGGCGGCGACGGACGGGGAACTGGAGCGGAACCTCACCCGTCACCTCGCCGAGGCGCTCCGCCAGGGCACCACCACCTTCGAGACCAAGTCGGGCTACGGCCTGACGGTCGAGGACGAGGCGAGGGCCCTGCGCATCGCCGCCGCCCACACCGACGAGGTCACCTACCTCGGCGCGCACATCGTCCCCCCGGACCACGCGGACGACCCGGCCGCCTACGTCTCCCTCGTCACCGGCGAGATGCTGGACGCCTGCGCGCCGTACGCCCGCTGGATCGACGTCTTCTGCGAGAAGGGCGCCTTCGACGGCGACCAGGCCCGCGCGATCCTGACGGCCGGCCGGGCGAAGGGCCTGACCCCGCGCATCCACGCCAACCAGCTCTCCTACGGCCCCGGCGTCCAGCTGGCCGTGGAACTGGACGCGGCGAGCGCCGACCACTGCACCCACCTGACGGACGCGGACGTCGACGCGCTCGCCCAGGGCCGGACCGTCGCCACCCTGCTGCCGGGCGCCGAGTTCTCCACCCGGGCCGAGTGGCCGGACGCCCGCCGTCTCCTGGACGCCGGCGTGACGGTCGCCCTCTCCACGGACTGCAACCCCGGCTCGTCCTACACCTCCTCCGTCCCCTTCTGCATCGCCCTGGCCGTCCGCGACATGCGGATGACCCCCGACGAGGCGGTCTGGTCGGCCACGGCGGGCGGCGCGGCGGCCCTGCGCCGGGACGACATCGGCCGCCTCACCCCCGGCGCCCGCGCCGACCTCCTCCTCCTCGACGCCCCCAGCCACGTACACCTCGCCTACCGCCCGGGCGTCCCGCTGGTCGGCGCGGTGTGGCGCAGGGGCGTGCGGGTGACATGACCGGACCGCGGATCAGCCCTGGCTCCTTCGGGCCGTGCGGCGATCGGGGGATCCGCCCGGTCGCGTTGCGACCGGCCGTGGTGCCGAACCGCCGTACGGGTGGTGGACGACAGCAGACCCTGAGGGGACAGTCACGTCAGGCCGCCCCCGCCCGCCAGCGCTGGGCCGTGCTGTCGTCCAGCGGGTCGAGGGCGAGTCGGTCGTCCCCGTCCGGGGTGAGGGCCGTTCCGATGGCGATGGCCGGGTGGATCGCGCCGTCCGGGTCGACGGTGAAGCGGAGGTTGGCGCCGTGGTCGCCGTCCACCGAGGAGCACTGCCAGATGCCGACGCCGTTGTCGACCGAGCCCCGGCTGTCCAGGCAGAAGCCGGGATCCGCGGCGGACCGCACGACACCTCGGCCGGTCTCCACCCGCCAGCGCTGGGAGGCGGCGCCGGAGCAGGGGGCGGTGACGACGTCGGTGCCGTTGTCGAAGTCGGCGTCGCGCACGTCCAGGCAGCGGCCGGTGGCGGCGTTCACGATCTGGGCGTAGGCGCCACCCGGCGGCTTCGGGGCGGGAGAGCGAGAGCGAGAGGGGGAGGGGGGCCGGGACGCGGGCGGGGCGGACACGGATCGCGTCGGGGTCGGGCTGGGGGACGGGCGGGCGGGCGTGGGGGAGACGGTCGCCGTCACCGTCACCTGCGGCGTCGCGGCCACCGGATCCCGGGGGTGCGCGGCGGGACGGTCGAGGAGAAGGAGCAGCAGCGGTACGAGGGCCACGCCCAGGGCCGCGGAGGCGAGCAGCAGCCGACGGCGGGACGGCCGTCGGCGCCCGGGGCGCGGACCGGGCGCGGCGGGCGGCGCCGGGGCGGGGGACCGGCGTGCGTACGCCGTACCGCCCCACGGCAGCAGCCCCTCCGCCAGGGCCTCGCGCGGGGTGTCGCGGAGCGCGACGAGGTCCTCGAACGCCGCCGTGCAGTGCGGGCAGCGGGCCATGTGGGCGTGCAGGTCGGCGCTGTGACGAGGGTTCTCCGGACGGACCGCCTCCTCGACGAGCCGGCGGAAGTCCGCGCAGCGCGGGTCGTCGGAGGCGGCCAGCCGGACGCGGAGGCACGCCTGCGCCAGGGACTTCAGGGCGGGTGGGATGCCGTACCGGACGTCCTCGGGGGCCAGGCCGAGGTGGGCGGCGGTCCGGGCGTCGGGCTCCCGGTCCAGCACGCCGTACCAGAGCAGGCCCTGGGCGCGCGACGGGAGGGCCTGGAACGCCGTGAGGAGGGGCGGGGCGGGCGGCCCGGAAGCGCCCGTGGCGTTCAGGACCAGCAGCAGGGCGGGGTCCAGGGCGGCGGCGCGTTCGTCGTGCGCCCAGTCGGCGGCCAGCCGCGCGGTCAGCAGGAGCAGATGGTGGCGCAGGGGTACGACCGGTTCGGCGCCGCGGGCGATGTCGCGGGCTGCGCCGGTGAAGGTCTCCGCGGTGAGGCGGCGGCCCGCCGCGTCACCGGCGGTGCAGTGCAGGGCGTACGCGAACACCGCGGGGTGGTGGCGGGCGCGGAGTTCCTGGAGGGCCGGATAGGCGGTGGCGGTGGGGGTGCGCAGGAGTTCGGTCAGGCGCGTGTCCGCGAGAGCAGGGTCGCCTGGTGTCATGCTCCACCCCTCGGTGCCGCGTCCCTTCCTGACGTACCGGCCAGTCTGGAGCGTGCGCGGGGGCGGCGGGGCGCCTTTGCCGAAAGTGCCGAGTACGACCGCCCGCGGCCCGCACGGGC
>NZ_JBEYFC010000047.1:0-30300 GCF_040634175.1 Streptomyces sp. NPDC007162 | reverse complement strand
TACGTGTACGCCAGGTGCCCGCGAGCGGCCATGAGGTCCGGCGACTGCGGATGTCCCGGCGGGACGAGCGCACCGGCCTGTTCGACCAGCCGCCCCAGCAGCGGCTCTCGCCGCTCCCGGTCACCGTCCCCGGTCGTGAGCCCTCTGGTGACCAGCACGACGCGTGCCACGCACGTCCTCGGCTCGGCTCCGAGGACATCGAGGATTTCCGGACGGTCGTCCAGTACCCGGCGCTGTTCGTCCGGCAGCAGGTCGGGCCGATGACGGTACAGGCGGCAGCGGTAGAAGGCGGCTCGGTAGAAGTCGACCAGGGCGTCGGCGGTGTCGGGGACCGGGCCGGGACGGTTGCGTTCCTCATGGAACCCCGCCAGCGCGGACCACGCGGGAAAGAAGTCGGCCGGCTCCGCTCCGTCGGTCTCCTCGGCGTCGGCGAGGGCGCAGTGCAGACGGGTCGCTTCGGCCGAGACCTCGCCGGACCGCAGCGTCTCGGGATCCCCGTCGCCACGCAGTGCCGCGAGTCGAGCGGGCAATCCGTGCAGGAACTCCCGCAGTTCTTCTGCGTCCACCAGCGCGTCCCCCGTTCCTGCCCGGTCGACGAATCAGTCGAGCAGCACACCAATCCACCGACGGTAGACCATAGTTGGATATGAAGGGAAGGTGGACATGACCCAGACCTCGCCGCCGAGCCTGGCGGACCTGTGCGCCGAGCTGCCCCGCCTGAAGCGCGACGCCGCACGCAACGGCCAGCACGCACCACTTCGGCAGTTCGTCCAGGCCTTGCACGACGTCCTCGAACTGCCGGACCCGTCCGCGCGGGCGGCATCCCTCGACGAGACGCTCACCCGGATCTGGCGTACCTACGGGCTGCTGGTCGACCCCCGCTCGTCCTGGCGCCCCGACACGAACCTGCCCGGTCCGTTGTCGGCCGCCCCCGTCAAGGGCGCGTACCTCTGCCCCCGAGGACACTGCGGCCGGGAGGAGAAGCGGGGCCCCGGCGGGGCGTTGCCGCTGTGTGCCCTGTACGAGAACGAGCCGCTCACGTTCGAGGGGCAGCCTTGAGAGGGTTCCTCGACGAGATAGGCAAGCAGCTGGCCGGCCGGTGGATGGCCCTGCTCACCATTCCCGGCCTGCTCTTCCTCATCACGACGGCAGCCGCCCGGGGTCTTGGTCACACCATGGACTTCGCACGTGCCGGGGACCGGCTGCGCCACCTCACCCCGGATCACGGAGAGCCCCCGGCCACCCTCGTCCTCTCGGCTCTCGTCGTGCTGGCCCTGGCCACCTTCGCCGGTCTGCTCGCACACTGGATGTCCGCCGCGATCGAGGAGTTGTGGCTCACCCCATGGCGTCTGTGGCCCGCCGGCCCCCTGCTGCGCGATCGGCGCCGTCGTTGGGCACGGGCGCACTGGCGGTACCAGCAGGCCGATCAGCGGCGCGAGCAGGCGGAGCTCGCCGGGCTTGTGCAGACGGCCGAAGCGCATGCCCGGGTGGCGGTCCAGCAGGCTGCGCGCCGCAATCGCATCGCGCTGACGCGACCGCGTCACGCAGGGTGGATGGCCGACCGGTTGAACAGCTGCGGATCGCGGATCATGGGCCAGTACGGACTGGACCTCGACATGGTCTGGCCCCGCATGTGGCTGTTGCTCCCCGACCCGGCGCGTACCGACGTCCGGGCCGCGCGCGAAAGGTTCTCCCAGGCATCCGGTCTGGCCGCATGGAGTGTGCTCTACGTCGTCGTCGGATGCCTCTGGTGGTATCCGATGGCTCTCGGCGGGCTGTCCGCCGGCTTCCTCGCATGGACGCGGGCACGCCGGGCGGTGGGGAACCTCGCGGACCTCGTGGAGTCCAGCATGGACGTGCACTCTCCGCTGCTCGCCGAGCACCTCGGCGTTCCGCTGCCCGACGGGCGGATCACCCCCGCCATCGGCGCGACGCTGCGCGAGCGGATCCGCAAGGGCGCATAGCGGAGGCGGCCACCCGCACGGGCGACCGCCTCTCACCTCGAACCGCAGCCGATACCTCGGTGTCAGACGGCCGAACCGGCCTTCCAGGCGGCCCAGTTCATGTTCCAGCCGTTGAGGCCGTTGTCGGGGGCCACGGTCTTGTCGCCGGTGTTGGAGATGACCACGACGTCACCGACGATCGAGTGGCTGTACATCCAGTAGGCGGGCGTGCTGGTGTCGTCGGCGCCCTTGGTGTCGGACAGGCCGACGCAGCCGTGGCTGGTGTTCACGCTGCCGAAGATGGACTTGGCGCCCCAGTAGTTGCCGTGCAGGAAGGTGCCGGAGCTGGTGAGGCGGATGGCGTGCGGCACGTCCTTGATGTCGTACTCGCCCTTGCCGTCGCTGTCGGTGAAGCCCACGGTCGCGCCGTTCATGCGCGTCTCCTTGAACTTCTCGGACATCACCATGACGCCCTGGTATGTCTTGTTCTCCGGCGAACCCGCGGAGATCGGGATGGTCTTGACGGTCCTGCCGTCCTGCGTGACCTTCATCTCCTTGGTCTTCGCGTCGACGTAGGAGACCTGGTTGCGGCCGATGTGGAAGGTGACCGTCTTCTGCTGGACGCCGTAGACACCGGAGGCGCCCTCGACACCGTCGAGCGCCAGCTTCAGCGTGACGGTGGAGTTCTCCTTCCAGTAGTCCTGGGGACGGCAGTCCATGCGCTGGGTGGAGAACCAGTGGCAGGCGACCTCCTGGCCACTGGTGGTGCTGACCGTGATGCCCTTCTGGACGGCGGCCTTGTTGGTGATCTGCTTGTCGAAGTTGATCGACACGGGCATGCCCACGCCGACGGTCGAACCGTCCTCCGGCGTGAAGGTGCCTATGAAGCTGTTGGTCGGGGAGACCGTGGTGAAGGACGCGTTCTCGTGCGCGACCAGCCCGGCGGAGTCCTTGGCCTCGGCGGCGACCTTGTAGGTGGTGGACCGCTCCAGCTGGACGGAGGGCTTCCAGCTCTTCTTGTCGGCGGACAGCGCGCCGGAGACCGCCTTGCCGTCGGCGGTGGTCATGGTGACACCGGTGAGGGTGCCCTTGCTGACGGTGACGGCGGCCGAGTTGTTGATGGACGCGTTGCTCGACCCGTCCCTGGGCGTGATCGTGATGTCGGCCTGCGACGACTTCTTGGCCGCGGCCTCGTCCGCCTGCGCCTGGGTGCTGCTGCCGCCGCCGGACGCCTTGTCGTCGCTTCCGGAACACGCCGTGAGCACCAGAACACCACCGAGCAGTGCGGACGCGGCCACCAGGCCCTTGCGCCGCTTACTGTCCGTCATCACACGCTTCTCCATCGTTGCCGAGTCCGCGAACACACCGGGAGTCCCCGCCGGAAAGCCTCAACGCTTCGGCTGCTTCGTCCCGTTCCGCATTCTTCGGATCTGTGGGGCACACCACGTCCGCGGGGGCGGCTGGTGCGCGAGGGGCCGGTCCGAGCGCCCTCTGGGACGACAAGACCCCGGACGGCGGCGGCCGTCCGAGGTCACTGGTTCCCCGGATCGCTCAGCCGATGCCGTCCTCTTCTTCGTCGTCCTCGTCATCATCCTCGTCGAGATCCCACTCCGGCGAATCCGGATCGTAGGAAATGCGCTCGCTGGACCAGGACGCCTGCTGGAGCTCGACGCCGGGCACCTCGCTGACCAGGTCGAACGGATCCACCAGATAGGCGACGGCCTCGGCGGTGTCTTCCGTCACAGCGGCCTCGGCGTGCGTCCGCTCCTCGTCGGGCAGCTCGGGATCCTCGGCGATGCGGCGCAGCGCGGCCTTGGCGACCTCGCCGGCGTCCTCGACCTCAAGGACCAACTCCACCCGAAGTCGTACAAAACGTGATGCCTCTGGAGTGCTCATGCCCGGAGCGTACGACCGAAACCTCCCGTGACTTTCCCGTGACCCGCGATTTTCACTAACATCTGCCCACACGGCCAATTCGCCAGCGTCACAAGGGGATCGATATTCCGTGTCATCCGCTCGCCGCCCGTTGCTGACCGCCACCGCCGCAGGCACGCTCCTGTGCGCACTGTGGTTCGTCCCGTCCGCCAACGCGTCGCAGGACGCCCCGGCGAGAACCAGCACGCCGGAGGGCACCGCGACCCGGGTCACGCAGCAGGCCAGAGCACTGTCCGAGGCGACGTCCGAGGCCACCGGGGACGCCACCCGGCTCGCCGACACCGGCAGCCCGAACACCACCCCGTACGTCGTCGGCGGCAGCCTGTTCCTCGCGGTCGGCGCGGGCTTCGTGGTCTATTCGGTGCGCCGGGAGCGGCTGGAGTTCTAAACAACTTGACCGGCTCTTGACCGGGGACCCACAGTCCTCCCATGAAGAGATCATCGGGCGTGCGGACCTGCGCCCTCGCCGTCGGCGGCGCGCTGTCCCTCGCCCTCATCACGGGCTGCTCCGCGGGCGGTTCGAAGGACGACTCCGGCTCGAAGTCCGCCTCGCCGTCCGTTCGGGCGCTGAGCGCCGCGCAGTTGAAGCAGCGGATCCTCGTCCAGGGCGAGGTGGACGGCTACAAGGTCAACGCGGTCGGCGAGGGTGCCGCGGTCAGGAGCAGGACAAGGACCAGCGACGAGAAGTGCCGTCCACTGGCCTACGTCCTCACCGGCCTCGCCCCGGCCGACGCGCCCGCCGAGATCGGCCGCACGGTACGGGAGGACAAGAAGGACCCGACCGACGACGCCACGTCCCTCGACGACCTGGCCGACGGCAAGTTCGAGAGCGCGCTCAAGGACTCCCTGGACCTGGACGTCACTTCCCTCGATCTGTCGTCGTACGACGGCCGAGGCGCCGAGGACGCCGTGCAGGCGGTCTCCGCCGCGTTGAAGGACTGCGCCGCCGGCTTCACGGGCGGCACCGCCGGCGACGAGCAGAAGATCACGAAGGTGACGGCGGCCAGGCCCTCGGGCACGGGCGACGAGTCGGTGGCCTTCACGGCGACCACCGACATGGACGGCGACAAGGCCCCCCTGCACGCGGAGGTGGTCCGCCACGGCAACATCCTCGCGACGTACTTCACGATGAACATCGGCGCGATGATGGCCGGCAAGACGTACACGGTCCCGCCGGCGGTCATCAAGGCCCAGGCGGCGAAGCTGAACTGACTCAGGCTTCAAGGGGGCGCTCCTGAAGCGGCCCCTTTCAGGGGCGCGAGGCTGTGGTCGACATGCGGCTACCGCCGTGTGGGCGCGACCAGCCCCCACGCACCCGCACGGAACGACCTACCGCAACGCCCCGGTCACCGTCTCCACGGCAGCGACGATTCCCCCGCCCCGCACGAACTCCTCCGCAGCCGCGAGATCCGGCGCCAGGAACCGGTCAGGACCGGCCCCCCGCACCCCCGCGGAGCGCGCCGCCTCGATGACAGCCTGCGACGCCGGCGCCGGCGTCAGCCCCTCGCGCAGCTCGATCGCCCGGGTGGCCGCGTACAGTTCCACGGCGATGACCCGCGCCAGGTTCCCCACCGCCGTCCGCAGTTTGCGCGCGGCCGACCACCCCATGGACACGTGGTCCTCCTGCATCGCCGAGGAGGGGATGGAGTCGGCCGACGCCGGAACGGCCAGCCGCTTCAACTCGCTGACCAGCGCGGCCTGCGTGTACTGGGCGATCATCAGACCCGAGTCGACACCGGCGTCGTCCGCGAGGAACGGCGGCAGCCCGTGGCTGCGGTTCTTGTCGAGGAGCCGGTCCGTCCGCCGCTCGGCGATGGACCCGAGGTCGGCCACGGCGATGGCGAGGAAGTCGAGGACGTAGGCGACGGGCGCCCCATGGAAGTTGCCGTTCGACTCGACCCGTCCGTCGGGCAGCACCACCGGGTTGTCGACGGCCGACGCCAGCTCCCGCTCGGCGACCAGCCGCGCATGCGCGAGCGTGTCCCGGCCCGCCCCGGCGACCTGCGGAGCACACCGCACGGAGTAAGCGTCCTGCACCCGCGGCGCGTCGTCCTGGTGGTGCCCGGTCAGCTGGGAACCCCGCAGCACGGCGAGCATGTTGGCGGCGCTGTCGCCCTGCCCCGGGTGCGGGCGGATGGCGTGCAGTTCGGGCGCGAGCACCTTGTCCGTGCCGAGCAGTGCCTCAAGGCTCAACGCGGCCGTGACGTCGGCCGACTTGTACAGCATGTCCAGGTCGGCGAGGGCCATCACCAGCATGCCGAGCATGCCGTCGGTGCCGTTGAGGAGGGCGAGCCCCTCCTTCTCGCGCAGTTCGACGGGTGCGATCCCGTGCTCGGCGAGCAGCTCACCGGCGGGCCGCACGACCCCGTCCGGACCCTCGGCGTCGCCCTCCCCCATGAGCGTGAGGGCGCAGTGGGACAACGGGGCCAGGTCGCCGGAGCAGCCGAGGGAGCCGTACTCGTGCACGACGGGGGTGATACCGGCGCTGAGCACGTCGGCCATGGTCTGCGCGACCTCGGGACGCACACCGGTGTGTCCGGAGCAGACGGTCTTCAGCCGCAGGAACATCAGGGCCCGTACGACCTCGCGCTCGACCCGCGGCCCCATGCCGGCGGCGTGCGAGCGGACGATGTTGCGCTGCAGCTGGGCCCGCAGTTCCGGGCTGATGTGCCGGGTCGCGAGGGCACCGAAGCCGGTGCTGACGCCGTAGACGGGCTCCGGCTTGGCCGCCAGCGCGTCCACGATCTCCCGGGCCGCCGCGAGCGCCGCGACCGCCTCCGCCGACAGCTCGACGCGGGCACCGCCGCGCGCCACGGCGAGAACGTCGGACGCGGTGACACCGGACGTCCCCACCACCACAGTGTGCATATCCATATTCAGGATCGTAAGCACTGAATGCAGCCGCTGTCACTAGTGGAGCACGGGGCTGCCCCTTACTTCTACGTCACAGTCCCCGGCGTCCGCGGAAGCTGCGCCGTTCGGCCCGTTCCGGCGGGGGCGCGTCCGCCAGCCGTACGACGGGGTCGTCCGGCCCCTCCCGTCCGGCCACCACCGGACGGTCCGCGCGCAGCGCCTTGGCACGGTACTGGGCGGCGTCCGCGAGCCGGAACAGACGGCGGGCGGAACGCACGGGACCGATCGGGTCCGCGGTCGAGGCGACCCCGCACGCGACCCCCTCCCCCAACTCCAGCTCCCCGGCGCGGCGGCAGAGTTCCTCGGCCGCCGTGACCACCTCGTCGGCCGGCGGGCCGACCGTCAGCAGACAGAACTCGTCACCGCCGAGCCGCGCGGCGAGGGCGCCCGGCAGCATCGCCCCGCACAGGGACAGCACCGAGCCGAAGCGTTCGAGGAGCCGGTCGCCGACGGCGTGCCCGCGGGTGTCGTTCACCTTCTTCAGCCCGTTGAGGTCACAGACGACCAGGCTGACCACGGCGCCGTCCGTGCGGTGCCGGTCGATCGCCTCGTCGAGGCGCACGTCGACGGCCCGGCGGTTGGCGAGGCCGGTGAGGGCGTCCGTGTAGGCGAGCCTGCGGGCCTCCTCCAGGCGCTCGGTCTGGGCGATGCCGGCGGCGACGACGGAGGCGAGGACGGTGGCGAAGCCGGCGTCGGCGCGGGCGAAGACGGGAGCGTGCACGGCGCGGGCGACGTACAGCTCGCCCCAGGCCCTGCCGTGCAGCACGATCGGGGCGACCAGGCAGCAGCCGCGGCCCCGGCGGCGCAGGGCGTCGACGCGCCGGTGCGAGTAGCCCGGGCGGCCGGCGGCGGCGCCCTCGGCCGTCTCGACCCAGGCGTTGGGGCTGCCGCCGCCCGCCCAGCGTTCGTGCAGGAACTCGGTGATCTCCGGGAACTGGTGCACCGGGTAGGCCTCGGTGTCCGGGAACTCCTCCTCGTCGGGGGCGCGCTCGCCGACGTTCACGAGGACCCGCAGCCGGCCGAGTTCGCGCTCCCACACGGAGAGCGCGGCGAAACTGCCGTCCAGGGCGCGGCAGGCACCGGTCGCGGCGGCGTGCCAGCACTCACGCGGGGTGTGCGCGGCGGCCATGCCCTGCGCCAGCGCCACTATGGCGGCGAGGCGGTTGTCGTCACCCATTACTCCAGGTTAGGGATGATTTGCTGCATTCGGGACTCTGGTGCGGCGAACAGGTGTTGCGGGTCGCTTGCGGGCCGGTGGGGGCCGATCGCGCCCACGCGGCGGCAGCGGCACACCGCATTCGGCCCCGCGCCCGTCACAGGGCGTTCCGCAGCCGCTTCTCTATTCGCCCGGCCACTGCGGCTTCCGCTTCTCGTTGAAGGCAGCCACCCCTTCGACGCGGTCGCCGGAGAAGGCCACCGTCCGCCAGGCCGCGTCCTCGACCTCCAGCCCGGCCCTCAGGTCCAGCCCGTGCCCCAGCCGCAGCGCCCGCTTCGCCGCCCGCAGCCCCACCGGCGAGTTCGCCGCCATCCGGGCCGCCAGCGCCAGCGCCGCCTCCCGGTCCTGCCCGGCCTCCACCAGCTGGTCGACCAGACCCAGTTCGTGTGCCTCCGGCGCCTCCACCCGCCGCGCCGAGAAGATCAGCTCGGCCGCGCGGGCCGCGCCGACCCGGCGGGGCAGCAGCTGCGTACCGCCGCCCCCCGGAATCACGCCCACCGACACCTCCGGCAGGCCCACCACGGCCGTACTGTCGGCCACGATCACATCGCAGGACAGTGCCAGCTCGAAGCCCCCGCCGAGCGCGTAGCCGTGCACGGCGGCGATCGTCGGCATCGGCAGTTCCAGCACGCCCGTGTACGCCCCGCGCGACAGCGGCCGCGCCCGGACCAGCTCCGCGTCGGTCATGGAGTTGCGCTCCTTGAGGTCGGCGCCGACACAGAACGCCCGCTCGTGCGAGGAGGTCACCACCACCACCCGGGCGTCCCGGTCGGCGCTCAGCGCGGCACACGCGGCCACGATCGAGCGGGCCATGTCCGCCGACACCGCGTTCATGGCCTTGGGCCGGTCCAGGACCAGCTCCGCGACCTGACCGTGCCGTCGCACCAGCACGAACTCCCCGAACCGCTCCTCGCTCACGACGCCCTCCGGTTAACGCGGGTTAACAGACTGGGCCCGATCATCGCAGCCGGGGCGGCCCGGGGAAAGGGGCACCGGCGGGTCCCGGGCACCGATGGCCCGGCAGACCCCCGTTCGGGTGACATCCCGGGAGACTCCCGGCGCACGCCCCGCGGGAGCGCATAACGTGCGCTCGCCATGGCGTATCGGGGGCACGGCGGGGAGGAAAGGCCATGACGGGAACGTCCGCAGCCGGTCGCCGGGGGCGGCACCGCAAGCCCCGCCCCCGCAAGGTGCTGCTCGCCACCGGAGGGCTCGCCCTGGCCGCCGGTGTGCTGAGCCTCGTACGGCTGACGCCCGACGGCGGCGGGGCCGGCGCGCCCGGCGCGGCGGAGGCCGAGCCCCGGCTCGATCCGACCGCCGACGCGACGACGGCCCGCTCGGCGAACGCGGCCGCCACCGTCGGCCCGGTCCCCACGGCCGCCCCGTCGACGGCGGGCACCACGGGAGGCGCGAGCCCCACGCCGACGGCCAGCGCGGCGAGCAGTACGGCCGCCGCGTCGCCTGCTGCCTCCCCCACCGCCCTGCCCCGCACTGTCCCGGTCCCGGTCCCGACGACCATCCCGGCGAGCCCTGCCCGGCCGCCGGACCCGCCGCCCGCGCCGGCCACCAGCGCCCCGCCCACGACAACCACCCCGACGCCCGCGGCACACCGACCGGGCGGCGACGTCTGCCTCCCGATCGTCGGCCTGTGCGTGAACCCGCTCAACGCCGACTAGGGAAGGCCTCCGCCGGACCGGCCCGCAGGGAGGTCACGGTGACTCACAGGACGAGGTGACCCCGTGCCCGCGGCCCGGTCCAGAGGACGGCGTCGCCGGGCGGGCGGCGGATCAGGTGGAGTGCGGGAAACGGTCCCGGTCGGCCCTGACGCGGGACGGCCGCTAGGGCTCCCCGTCGCGGCGGGTCAGCAGCCACGGCTCCACGACGCCCAGGCCGCGTACCGGACGCTGCCACATGGGCTGGAGCGCGAAGCGGTAGGTGGGGGGCTCCTCACCCTCCTTCTCAGCGGCCGCCGCGGCCTCGGCGGCCTCCGCCTCCGAGGCGGGCGCCTCACCGCTGCGGATCAGTTCCTCGGCGAAGGCGGAGTCGACGAGCACGGCGTCGCGGGGGGCTATGGAGGTGAGCCGGGAGGCCAGGTTCACGGTCGTACCGAAGACATCGCCCATTCGGGTGGTGACGGTGCCGAAGGCCATGCCGACCCGCAGCTCCGGCATCGTCTCGTCGTGCGCCATGGTCTCCACCAGGCGCAGCGCGATGTCCGCGGCGACACCGGAGTCGTCGGCGGCGTACAGGACCTCGTCGCCGAGGGTCTTGATGAGCCGGCCGCCCCGGGCCGCGACCAGGTCGGCGGCGGTGGTCTCGAAGGCCTCGACCAGCTCGCCGAGCTCCTCCTCCTCCATCCGGCGGGTCAGCCGGGTGAACCCGACGAGGTCGGCGAAGCCGACGGCCAGCCGCCGGTCGACCATCTCCTCGTCGTCGGCGGCCTGCACGACCCGGCCCGCGGAGGCGGCGAGCTGGCGGCGCCAGACGTAGACGAGGAACTCCTCCAGTTCGGGGAGCAACAGTTCGACGATCGGGTACGTGACCTCGGTACGGGTCATGCCCGGCTCGGGAGGCTCGGTCAGACCCTCCAGGAAGGAGTCGATCTGCCACTCGGCCAGACGGGCGGTGGTCTGCCCGGTCGACCGTGCCACCTGCACGGCCATGGCCTCGCTGAGCAGCCCCGCCTCGACGAGACCCGCGAGCCGGCGCAGGGCCAGCACGTCGGCCTCGGTGAGCGCCTTGGCCTGCCCGATGTCCGCGAAGCCCATCGCCCGCCAGAACCTCGACGCCAGCTCCATGGAGACGCCGGCGCTGCGGGCCGCCTGGAACGGGGTGTAGCGGCGCTCGGCCCCGAGGATCAGGCCTTCGAGGCGCAGCGCGAGGGGGTCCTCGCCGGAGTCGGCGGCGTCCGCGCCCTCGCCGGAGCCCGTGTCGTCGACGGTCACGCCTGCTGCCCTTCCGATCTACCGCGGTCGCATACCGACCGGCCTCAACTCTACGGCAGGTGTGCGGTAGCTCACTTCGTGAGGTGGGCCGGGACGGGGGGGTGCGGTGCACCCAGGGTCACCGGCGGTCCCGGCGGGCGCCCCCTGGGGAGACGGCCACGCCTCACGCCGGGCGCAGGTGGACGATGTCGCCCGCGCCCACCGGTTCCTGGAGCCCGTCGGCCGTGGCGATCACCAGTCTTCCGTCGCCGTCCACGGCGACCGCCTCCCCGACCAGCGACCGGTCCCCGGGCAGCTCGGCCCGTACGGTCCGCCCGAGGGTCGCGCAGCCCGCCGCGTACGTCTCCTGGAGGCCGCTGGCCGCCGGATCGCCACCCGCCGCGCGCCAGCGCCCGTACCAGTCCTCCAGGGGGCGCAGAACGCCCCGCAGCAGGGTCTCCCGGTCCGTGCTCACCGCCCCGGCCAGCGCCAGCGACCCCGCCTGGGGCACCGGCAGCTCCGCCGCGCGGAGCGTGACGTTGATGCCGACGCCCACCACCACCCCGTCCTCGCCGGCCCGCTCCGCGAGGATGCCCCCGGCCTTGCGCTCCTCGCCGTCCACGGTGACCAGGAGGTCGTTCGGCCACTTGAGCGCCGTGTCGACGCCCGCCGCCCGCGCCAGCCCCGTCGCCACCGCCACGCCCGTGAGCAACGGCAGCCACCCCCAGCGGGCCACCGGCACCTCCGCCGGCTTCAGCAGCACCGAGAAGAACAGTCCCGAGCGCGCCGGCGCCGTCCACTGGCGGTCCAGCCGCCCCCGCCCCGCCGTCTGCTCCTCGGCGACCAGGACGGCACCCTCGTCCGCCTCCCCCGCGAGGGCCCGTGCGACGAGGTCGGAATTGGTGGAGCCGGTGCGCTGCACGACCACGACGTCGCGGTAGAGACCCCCGTGGCCGCCGTCCCGCACCAGGGCCCTGCGCAGCCCGGTCTCCTGGAGCGGTGGACGGTCCAGGTCGGACCAGCGATTGTTGTTCTCGTCTGCTGCATCTCGCGACGTCATGCAAGCCACCCTAGGTGTGTTGTACGCCGCACTGCCGTTTGACAGGTGCCCCACTACGCTACGGATGAGTAACCGTCCCCCCTTTTGAGCAGGCAGGGAGCCGCATCCCGATGTCCGAGCCGGAAGAGATCGACATTCACACGACCGCGGGGAAGCTCGCGGATCTCCAGCGTCGTGTCCACGAGGCGACACACGCCGGTTCGGAGCGCGCGGTCGAGAAGCAGCACGCCAAGGGCAAACTGACGGCCCGTGAGCGGATCGAACTGCTCCTCGACGAGGACTCCTTCATCGAGCTGGACGAGTTCACCCGGCACCGCTCCACCAACTTCGGCCTGGAGAAGAACCGCCCCTACGGCGACGGCGTCGTCACCGGCTACGGCACGGTGGACGGCCGCCCGGTCGCCGTCTTCTCCCAGGACTTCACCGTCTTCGGCGGGGCGCTGGGCGAGGTCTACGGCCAGAAGATCGTCAAGGTGATGGACTTCGCCCTGAAGACCGGCTGCCCGGTCATCGGCATCAACGACTCCGGCGGCGCCCGCATCCAGGAGGGCGTCGCCTCACTCGGCGCCTACGGCGAGATCTTCCGCCGCAACACCCACGCCAGCGGTGTCATCCCGCAGATCTCCCTGGTCGTCGGTCCCTGCGCGGGCGGCGCGGTCTACTCCCCGGCCATCACCGACTTCACGGTCATGGTCGACCAGACCTCGCACATGTTCATCACGGGACCGGACGTCATCAAGACGGTCACCGGCGAGGACGTCGGCTTCGAGGAGCTCGGCGGCGCCCGCACCCACAACTCGGTCTCCGGTGTCGCCCACCACATGGCGGGCGACGAGAAGGACGCCGTCGAGTACATCAAGCAGCTGCTGTCCTACCTGCCGTCCAACAACCTCTCCGAGCCGCCGCTCTTCCCCGAGGAGGCCGACCTCTCGGTCACCGCCGAGGACCTGGAGCTGGACACCCTGGTGCCGGACAGCGCCAACCAGCCGTACGACATCCACACGGTGGTCGAACACGTCCTGGACGACGGCGAGTTCTTCGAGACGCAGGCGCTGTTCGCGCCGAACATCGTCACCGGCTTCGGCCGCGTCGAGGGCCACCCGGTCGGCATCGTCGCCAACCAGCCGATGCAGTTCGCGGGCTGCCTGGACATCAAGGCGAGCGAGAAGGCGGCCCGCTTCGTGCGCACCTGCGACGCCTTCAACGTCCCGGTCCTCACCTTCGTCGACGTCCCCGGCTTCCTGCCCGGTGTCGACCAGGAGCACGACGGCATCATCCGCCGCGGCGCCAAGCTGATCTACGCCTACGCCGAGGCCACCGTCCCCCTGATCACCGTGATCACCCGCAAGGCCTTCGGCGGCGCCTACGACGTCATGGGCTCCAAGCACCTGGGCGCCGACCTCAACCTCGCCTGGCCCACCGCCCAGATCGCCGTCATGGGCGCCCAGGGCGCCGTCAACATCCTGCACCGCCGCACCATCGCCGAGGCGGACGACGCCGAGGCCACCCGGGCACAGCTCATCCAGGAGTACGAGGACACCCTCCTCAACCCCTACACGGCGGCCGAACGCGGTTACGTCGACGCCGTGATCATGCCCTCGGACACCCGCCGCCACGTCGTACGGGGCCTGCGTCAGCTGCGCACCAAGCGCGAGTCCCTGCCCCCGAAGAAGCACGGCAACATCCCCCTCTAAGGACCCAAGGAGCCACGGTGACGATCAAGGTCGTACGGGGCAACCCCACCCCGGAGGAGCTGGCCGCCGCACTGGCGGTCGTAAGAGCACGCGCGGCGGCCATGGCGGCAGCCGTCCCCGAGCAGGCCACGGGGGCGAAGGACGCCTGGTCCGACCCGGCACGGATCGCCCGGCACCGGAACCCCCTGCCGAGCCGGACCGCATGGACGCGCACCTACTGGCCGAGCTAGTGCCGCGGTCAGAAGTGCAACCCCGGGCTCCGATTTGAGTATCCCTACTCAGGCGCCCTCCCCCGTCCGAGCCGCACGCTGGTGCCATGCTCTGGTCGGACCCCGAAGACGAGCCGCCGAAGGAACTGCGGGACATGCAGAACACCCTCCGGCGGCTCGGCGTCTTCCTGGCCCTGGTGATGCTGGTACTGATGTTCGTCCTGGGCGTGAGATGAGGAACCCCCGCCGGGGACCCACCGATACCCTGCACCCATGCGCAGACTCGTCCTCGCCTCCCAGTCCCCCGCCCGGCTGAACCTCCTGCGTCAGGCGGGCCTCGCCCCCGAGGTGATCGTCAGCGGCGTCGACGAGGACGCCGTCACCGCTCCCACCCCCGCCGACCTGGCGCTCGCCCTCGCCGAGGCCAAGGCGTCCGTGGTCGCCGCCCGCCCGGACGTGCGGGGCGCGATCGTGATCGGCTGCGACTCGGTGCTGGACCTCGACGGCCAGGCGCTCGGCAAGCCGGCCGACGCCGAGGAGGCGACGGCCCGCTGGAAGTCGATGCGCGGCCGGGCGGGCACCCTGCAGACCGGGCACTGCGTGTGGGACACGGCGGCCGAGCGCTGGGTGTCGGCGACCGCGTCCACCGTCGTACGGTTCGGCGAGCCCACGGACGAGGAGATCGCCGCGTACGTCGCCACCGGCGAACCCCTCTACGTGGCGGGGGCCTTCACGCTGGACGGCCGCAGCGCCCCGTTCGTCGAGGGCATCGACGGCGACCACGGCAACGTCATCGGCATCAGCCTGCCCCTGGTCCGGCGGCTGCTCGCCGAGCTCGGCGTCGGCATCACGGAGTTGTGGGCGCCGGCGGGGTGACCGGACCGGCGGCCGGCGCGTCGTCCTCGCGGAGCTCCGGTTCCGGGCCCTCCTTCGGGCCCGGCCCGGAAGCGTCCCCGCCGTCCTCGGTCCGCACGCCGTCCGTGCGGTCGTACGTCATCAGGAGCAGCACGATGAGGGCGAGGACGACGACCATGTACAGGAACGCGGGCCATCCGCTCAGGCCCCACATCACGGCGCCCAGCAGGGCGTGCACGACCGCGGCGCTGACCAGCAGCACGCGGCCGAAGCCGGCGGGCGGACGGTTGCGTACCGCCACCAGCAGGGCGACCAGGGCGCACAGCGCGAAGTAGAGGCCGAAGACCACCGCGCCGACCCTGGCGGACATCGACATCCGGTCCGGATCGAGGCCGGCCAGGGACATGTGCTGGCGGTCGACGGCCACCGCCATGAACCAGTTGAGTGCCGCGATGCCGAGCGCCTCCGCGAGGAGTACGACCGCCACGACCCACGCCACCGGTCTGCGCACCACCGGTCCACCCACTTTCGTCCCCGACCCGGCCGAGCCGGTGTTACTTGAAGTTCGTTCAAGACATCGCGAACGCTACTAACGGGTAAACCCGGGGACAAGGGTCCGGTCGCCGGCAAAGAATCATTGGGCCATTCGTAGGGACTCAACAAAGAAACGGAGTGGGGCGCGGCACGCTCTCACAGAGACCTTGACCACACGGCGGGGCTAGGGTTTCCCGAAGGAGCCCTGCGTACCAAGGTGCGACAAGGGCTTTCGCGGGTCGGGCGAGCCCCGCATCACGCTCCGTGTGGGCAAGCTCACCATTGGGGACGGGTCGAAGTGCCGTGTCGGCCTTCCCTAAACTCGGCTTGTTTCAAGGAGGGAGCCTCAATCGTGCGCAAGGTGCTCATCGCCAACCGTGGCGAAATCGCTGTCCGCGTGGCCCGGGCCTGCCGGGACGCTGGGATCGCGAGCGTGGCCGTCTACGCGGACCCGGACCGGGACGCTCTGCATGTCCGCGCCGCGGATGAGGCGTTCGCCCTGGGCGGTGACACCCCGGCCACCAGCTACCTGGACATCGAGAAGGTCCTCAACGCGGCGCGCGAGGCCGGGGCGGACGCCGTCCACCCGGGCTACGGCTTCCTCTCCGAGAACGCGGAGTTCGCGCAGGCCGTGCTGGACGCGGGGCTGACCTGGATCGGCCCCCCGCCGCAGGCGATCCGCGACCTGGGCGACAAGGTGGCGGCCCGTCACATCGCCCAGCGCGCCGGCGCCCCGCTGGTGGCCGGTACCCCGGACCCGGTCTCGGGCGCCGACGAGGTGGTGGCCTTCGCCGAGGAACACGGCCTGCCGATCGCCATCAAGGCCGCCTTCGGCGGTGGCGGACGCGGCCTGAAGGTCGCCCGCACCCTCGAAGAGGTCCCGGAGCTCTACGACTCCGCCGTCCGAGAGGCGGTGGCCGCGTTCGGGCGTGGCGAGTGCTTCGTGGAGCGCTACCTGGACCGTCCCCGGCACGTGGAGACCCAGTGCCTGGCCGACACCCACGGCAACGTGGTCGTCGTCTCCACCCGTGACTGCTCGCTCCAGCGCCGGCACCAGAAGCTCGTCGAGGAGGCCCCCGCGCCGTTCCTCTCCGACGCCCAGATGGCCGAGCTGTACCGCGCCTCCAAGGCCATCCTCAAGGAGGCCGGCTACGTCGGCGCCGGTACCTGCGAGTTCCTGGTCGGCCAGGACGGCACGATCTCCTTCCTGGAGGTCAACACCCGCCTCCAGGTCGAGCACCCGGTGACCGAGGAGGTCGCCGGCATCGACCTGGTCCGCGAGATGTTCCGCATCGCCGACGGCGAGGAACTCGGCTACGACGACCCCGAGCTGCGCGGACATTCGTTCGAGTTCCGGATCAACGGCGAGGACCCGGGCCGCAACTTCCTGCCCGCCCCGGGCACCGTCACCCGTTTCGACGCGCCCACCGGCCCCGGTGTCCGCCTGGACGCGGGTGTGGAGGCCGGTTCGGTCATCGGCCCCGCCTGGGACTCCCTGCTGGCCAAACTGATCGTCACCGGCCGCACCCGTGCCGAGGCGCTGCAGCGGGCCGCCCGCGCGCTGGACGAGTTCCAGGTCGAGGGCATGGCCACGGCGATCCCCTTCCACCGCGTCGTCGTCCGCGACCCGGCCTTCGCCCCCGAGCTGACGGGCTCCGAGGACCCCTTCACGGTCCACACCCGCTGGATCGAGACCGAGTTCGTCAACGAGATCAAGCCCTTCGCCGCCCCCGCCGACGCGGAGGCCGACGAGGACACCGGCCGCGAGACCGTGGTCGTCGAGGTGGGCGGCAAGCGTCTGGAAGTCTCCCTGCCCGCCTCCCTGGGCATGACGCTGGCCCGCACCGGCCTGGCCGCCGGCGCCAAGCCCAAGCGCCGCGCCGCCAAGAAGTCCGGCCCGGTCGCCTCCGGCGACACCCTCGCCTCGCCCATGCAGGGCACGATCGTCAAGGTCGCGGTCGAGGAGGGCCAGGAGGTCAAGGAGGGTGACCTGATCGTCGTACTCGAGGCGATGAAGATGGAACAGCCCCTGAACGCGCACCGCAGCGGCACCATCAAGGGCCTCGCCGCCGAGGTCGGTGCGTCCCTCACCTCCGGCGCCGTGATCTGCGAGATCAAGGACTGACGACGCCCGACCCCTGACGCCCGGCGAACGACACCCACCGTTCGCCGGGCGTCGGTGTGTGCACGCCGGGTCATGCCCCCGTCGCAGGACAGCTCGCCCGGGGAAACAGCCGCTTCACCCAACCGGCGCACCCCGCCGGTCGTGACTGTGGCGTACGCCGGCACGCACGGCCGTCACGGCACGACCGGCTGCCCACCGAGACCGGCCCCCACCCCAACACCGACCACCACCGCTCCCCGAACCGACACCGCGCCCCACTGATGGCACCGGGCCCCGATGACCCGGCCGCACGAGACAGTCACGCTTCGAGGGTCCTCATGTCGGCGTCGGCCACGCGCCGTGCTCAGGACCCGGAGCGGCACCGGAGGACGTACGGGCCGTACGGGGCGGCGATCCGCCCAGCTCACTCCTGCTCACCCTTGCTCACCCCTGCCATCGCCCTGGCAGGTGAGACGCCCCGGGACTCAAGCGCCGGCGCCCCCGCAGGGGGCACTGGGAACCGCGCGCCCGTCCCTCACCGCCGCCGCATGTCGGCGACCCGCCCCCGCTGTTCGGCCCCCGTCGGCTGTTCCGCCCCGAGCACCGAGGCCGACCGCAGCCCCGACCCGGGCACTCCCCGCCGCGGCCCCGGAAGGGACACGTCCCGACGCTGCTGGTGCTGTTGCTGCCGCGTCGGGACCTGGTCACCCCCCGGGTTCCCGGACGCCCCGGCCACGGCGATCTGCACCCCCTGGTCGGCGAGGGCCTGGAGTTCGGTGGCGGCGCGGTCGTCGTGGGCCGGCGGCTCGTCCGTGACCAGCCGGGTGATGAGGTCGGTCGGCACGGTCTGGAACATGGTGTCCGTACCGAGCTTGGTGTGGTCGGCGAGGACCACGACCTCCGCGGCGGCCTGCACCAGCGCCCGGTCGACGGACGCCGACAGCATGTTGGACGTGGACAGCCCCCGCTCGGACGTCAGACCGCTCCCGGAGATGAAGGCCCGCGACACGCGCAGCCCCTGCAGGGACTGCTCCGCACCGGAGCCGACGAGCGCGTAGTTGGAGCCCCGCAGGGTACCGCCGGTCATCACGACCTCGACCCGGTTGGCGTGCGCCAACGCCTGCGCCACCAGCAACGAGTTGGTGACGACGGTGAGGCCGGGCACTCGCGCCAGCCGACGTGCGAGTTCCTGCGTGGTGGTACCCGCTCCGACCACGATGGCCTCGCCTTCTTCGACGAGACCCGCGGCGAGATCGGCGATGGCCGTCTTCTCGGCGGTCGCGAGATGAGATTTCTGCGGAAAGCCGGACTCCCGCGTGAACCCGCCCGGCAATACCGCACCGCCATGCCGGCGGTCGAGGAGTCCTTCTGCCTCCAGTGCGCGCACGTCCCGCCGTACGGTCACTTCGGAGGTCTGGACGACGCGGGCGAGCTCACGGAGCGACACGGCCCCGTTCGCTCGCACCATTTCGAGGATCAATTGGCGACGTTCTGCAGCGAACACGAAACTGACAGTAACCCCAACGACCGTCTGCTTTCAGCAGTTTGCGCCGAATAGCAGAAGTTGTTCGCACGGCTGGGTCGGAAGTGGTATAGGACCTGTCCGCCCCGACTATGCCGTACGCATGCTCGACAACTCCCCGTGACCAGCGGGGAGTCGGTTCCGGCCGTCAGATTTCGCTGCCGGTCTTCCGCGTGTGCAGCTGCCGCGCCACCTCCGCGATCGACCCCGAGAGGGACGGGTACACGGTGAACGCGTTCGCGATCTGTTCGACCGTCAGATTGTTGTCGACGGCGATCGAGATCGGATGGATCAGCTCCGAGGCCCGCGGCGAGACGACCACGCCGCCCACCACGATCCCGGTTCCCGGCCGGCAGAACATCTTCACGAAGCCGTCCCGGATGCCCTGCATCTTCGCGCGCGGGTTGCGCAGCAGCGGCAGCTTCACGACCCGGGCGTCGATCTTCCCGGCGTCCACGTCGGCCTGCGAGTAGCCCACCGTCGCGATCTCCGGATCGGTGAACACGTTCGACGAGACGGTCTTCAGGTTCAGCGGCGCCACGGCGTCGCCGAGGAAGTGGTACATGGCGATGCGCCCCTGCATGGCGGCCACCGACGCGAGCGCGAAGACACCGGTCACGTCACCGGCGGCATACACACCGGGCGCGGTCGTCCGTGACACCTTGTCGGTCCAGATGTGCCCGGAGTCGCGCAGCTTGACACCGGCCTCCTCCAGCCCCAGACCGGCACTGTTCGGAATCGCGCCGACGGCCATCAGGCAGTGCGAACCGCTGATGACCCGGCCGTCCGCCAGCGTCACCTCCACCCGGTCCCCCACCCGCTTGGCCGCGGCCGCCCGCGACCGGGCCATGACGTTCATCCCGCGCCGCCGGAAGACGTCCTCCAGCACGGCGGCCGCGTCCGGGTCCTCACCGGGCAGCACCCGGTCCCGCGAGGACACCAGCGTGACCTTCGACCCCAGCGCCTGGTAGGCACCGGCGAACTCGGCACCGGTCACACCCGACCCGACCACGATGAGCTCCTCGGGCAGCTCGTCGAGGTCGTACACCTGCGTCCAGTTCAGAATGCGCTCGCCGTCGGGCTGCGCGTCGGGCACCTCACGGGGATGCCCACCGGTCGCGATCAGCACCGCGTCGGCGACGAGCGTCTCCTCACTCCCGTCCGCCGCGCTCACGACGACCTTCCGCGACCCGTCGAGGGCCTGCATGCCCTCCAGCCGCCCCCGCCCCCGCATGACCCGCGCGCCGGCCCGCGTCACCGAGGCGGTGATGTCGTGCGACTGCGCCAGGGCGAGCCGCTTCACACGCCGGTTGACCTTCCCCAGATCGACCCCCACCACCCGGGCCGCCTGCTCCAGCGGCGGGGTGTCGTCGGCGACGATGATCCCCAGCTCTTCGTACGACGAATCGAAGGTCGTCATGACCTCGGCCGTAGCGATAAGGGTCTTCGACGGCACGCAGTCGGTCAGCACCGACGCTCCGCCCAGACCGTCGCAGTCGACGACGGTCACCTCCGCGCCGAGCTGCGCGGCCACCAGCGCCGCTTCATAGCCGCCGGGTCCGCCACCGATGATCACGATCCGAGTCACGTACTCCATTGTCCCGCACGCCTCAAGGTGCCACTGCCCGGGGGCCGCCACCCGGCGCCGCCAGGGACAGGAGTGGCACACGGGACGGCTGCCGTACCCTCTCCCCATGTCGTCGCTCTACGCCGCGTACGCCGGCAATCTCGACGCACGGCTGATGTCGCGCCGCGCCCCGCACTCGCCCCTGCGCGCCACCGGCTGGCTGAACGGATGGCGGCTGACCTTCGGCGGCGAGCACATGGGCTGGGAGGGCGCCCTGGCGACGATCGTCGAGGACCCGCTCTCCCAGGTCTTCGTCGGCCTCTACGACATCGCCCCGATGGACGAGGAGTCCATGGACCGCTGGGAGGGCGTCGGCCTGGGCATCTACCGCCGGGCGCGGGTGCGCGTGCACACCCTGGAGGGCGAGGAGACGGCCTGGCTCTACGTCCTGGACGGCTACGAGGGCGGCCTCCCGTCCGCCCGCTACCTGGGCGAGATCGCCGACGCGGCCGAGTCCGCGGGCGCGCCACACGATTACGTGATGGAGCTGCGCAAGCGCCCCTGCTGACAGCTCGCGTCCCTACACTTGTGGGACCGACGCACCAACGGGAGAGCGGATGTCCCCCACCACGTACGACGTCTACTACACCGTGCAGGCCGCGGCCGCCCGCGACCGTCTGGACGACCGCCAGCGCATCGCGTTCGACAAGGGCATCGCCCTGCTCGCCCGCGACCCCTTCCTTTCCGTGTCCCGCCCCATAAGCTCCACCGGGGACGACCGCACCATCCGCCTCACCCAGAACGTCCTCGTGGAGTACACGGTCAGCCGCGGGCGCCTGCTGATCTTCATCGTCGAGGTCTTCAACGACAAGGACGTCCTCGTCATGGACGAGTGACCGCACCGCCCCCCTCATAGGAAACGACAAGACAACGATCGCCATCCCGTGAGCTCCGTCATCTACGCGCGTAGGCCCGGACCGGCTACTCTCATCCGCGTGAACGCATCTCTTCTTCCGGACGACATCCAGGGCGATCCCCACGCCGCCGCCGACGCGGCCGCCGCTCGCCTGCGCGAGCTCACGGGCGCCGAGACCCACGACGTCGCCCTCGTGATGGGCTCCGGCTGGGCTCCGGCCGTGGACGCCCTGGGCGCCCCCGACGCCGAGTTCCAGGTCACCGAGCTGCCCGGCTTCCCGCCGCCGGCCGTGGAGGGGCACGGCGGCAAGATCCGCTCGTACTCCATCGGTGACAAGCGCGCGCTGGTCTTCCTCGGCCGCACGCACTATTACGAGGGCCGAGGCGTCGCCGCCGTCGCGCACGGCGTCCGCACGGCCGTCGCCGCCGGCAGCAAGACGATCATCCTCACCAACGGCTGCGGCGGCCTGCGCGAGGGGATGCGTCCCGGCCAGCCGGTCCTCATCAGCGACCACATCAACCTCACGGCGACCTCCCCGATCATCGGCGCGAACTTCGTCGACCTCACCGACCTCTACTCGCCCCGCCTGCGCACCCTGTGCAAGGAGGTCGACCCGAGCCTCGAAGAGGGCGTCTACGCCCAGTTCCCCGGCCCGCACTACGAGACCCCGGCCGAGATCCGCATGGCCCGCGTGATCGGCGCGGACCTGGTGGGCATGTCGACGGTCCTGGAGGCGATCGCCGCACGCGAGGCGGGCGCCGAGGTCCTGGGCATCTCCCTGGTCACCAACCTCGCCGCGGGGATGACGGGCGAGCCGCTGAACCACGAGGAGGTCCTCCAGGCGGGCCGCGACTCGGCGGCACGCATGGGCGCCCTGCTGAAGCAGGTACTGGGCCGGCTGTAGACACCTCCGCAGAGGGTGCCGAGCGTCCGCGCCACCGCCGTGGCCGATCACGCAGTTCCTCCCCCAGCCTTCGGCCGGGGGCACCCCCAGCGCCCCCTCACGGGGCGCTCCACTCGCCCCCCGACGGATTGGCGCACTCAGCACCACCCCAGCCGGAATGGTGCACTCAGCCCCCCTGACGGGTGGTGCTGTCGCCCGCGGCGGGAAGGGGACGGGGTGGGGAGTTCCCGCCCGCAGCGGCCGGCGTTCAGCGCCCTGCACGGCACGAGATGCGGCACCGCCGGTCCGAGGACGGGGACTCCCCGCCCCGGCCCCGACTCACCCACCGCCCGTAGGCGCTACGCGCACCCCCACCGAAGCAGCGGATGCGCCGCAGGCATCCACGCGAACCACCCGAGACCAGGAGACCGACCGTGCAAGACGATCTCACCGCCCGGGCCAGGACCTGGCTCGGCGAGGACCCCGACCCGGACACCCGCGCCGAGCTGGCCAAGCTCATCGACGCGGGCGACACCGAGGAACTGAAGGCCCGCTTCTGCGGCACGCTCCAGTTCGGCACCGCCGGTCTCCGCGGTGAGCTGGGCGCCGGCCCGATGCGCATGAACCGCGCCGTCGTGATCCGCGCCGCCGCCGGCCTCGCCGCCTACCTGAAGAAGCAGGGCCACGGCACCGGCACCGTCGTCATCGGCTACGACGCCCGCCACAAGTCCGCCGACTTCGCCCGCGACACCGCCGCCGTCATGACCGGCGCGGGCCTCACCGCCGTCGTGCTCCCCCGCCCCCTCCCCACCCCCGTCCTCGCGTTCGCCATACGGCACCTGGGCGCGGTCGCGGGAGTGGAGGTCACCGCCAGCCACAACCCGCCCCGCGACAACGGCTACAAGGTGTACCTCGGCGACGGCTCCCAGATCGTCCCGCCCGCGGACGCGGAGATCGCCGCCGAAATCCGGGCCATCACCACCCTCCACGAAGTCCCCCGCCCCGACACCGGCTGGCAGACCCTCGACGACACGGTCCTGGACGCCTACCTGGCCCGTACGGACGCCGTCCTGTCCCCCACCTCCCCCCGCACCGCCCGCACGGTCTACACGGCCATGCACGGCGTCGGCAAGGACACCCTCCTCGCCGCCTTCGCCCGCGCGGGCTTCCCCACCCCCGTCCTCGTCGCCGAACAGGCCGACCCGGACCCGGACTTCCCGACCGTCGCCTTCCCCAACCCGGAAGAGCCCGGCGCGATGGACCTCGCCTTCGCGAAGGCCCGCGAGACCGACCCCGACCTGGTCATCGCCAACGACCCCGACGCCGACCGCTGCGCCGCCGCCGTCAAGCAGGACGGCGACTGGCGCATGCTCCGCGGCGACGAGGTCGGCTCCCTCCTCGCCGCCCATCTGGTCCGCCGCGGCGTGACCGGCGTCTTCGCCGAGTCGATCGTCTCCTCCTCCCTCCTCGGCCGCATCGCCGAGAAGGCGCACCTCCCCTACGAGGAGACCCTCACCGGCTTCAAGTGGATCGCCCGCGTCGACGGCCTGCGCTACGGCTACGAGGAGGCCCTCGGCTACTGCGTCGACCCCGACGGCGTCCGCGACAAGGACGGCATCACCGCGGCCCTCCTGATCACCGAACTGGCCTCCGTCCTCAAACAGGAAGGCCGCACCCTCCTCGACCTCCTCGACGACCTCGCCGTGGAGCACGGCCTGCACGCCACCGACCAGCTCTCGGTCCGCGTCCAGGACCTCTCCGTCATCGCACAGGCCATGCGGACCCTCCGCGAGCACCCCCCGACCGAACTGGCCGGTCTCCCGGTCACCAGGGCCGAGGACCTCACCCGAGGCACGGACACGCTCCCGCCCACCGACGGCCTCCGCTACACCCTGACCGGCGCCCGGGTCATCGTCCGTCCCAGCGGCACCGAGCCCAAGCTGAAGTGCTACCTGGAGGTGGTCGTCCCGGTCGCGGACCACCACGAGCTGCCCGCGGCCCGCACCAGGGCGGCCGACCTGCTCGCGGCGATCAGGCGGGACCTTGCCACGGCGGCGGGCATCTGACAGCCCGGCTCCTTCGCCGGCCCAGGTACGACTCGGGGGCACCCCGGGGCACCCCATCGGGTGATTTCCCACCAGTAGGTGACCCGGGCTCCACGCCCGGCCCCGGCGACCGGGAAACGGTGGTGCGGTAAGGCCCGCCCCACCAGCCGTCGTACAGGAGCCGCCGCCGTGTCCTCGACCGCCCCCGACACCGTCTCCAGCGGGCACATCCCGGGCACCCGACGACCCGGCCCGCCGACCGCGACCGCCCCGCGCCCCACCCTGCGCCGGGCGGTCCCGGCACTGGCCGGGTACCTCGCCGTACGGCTCACCGGGCTGGCGTTCCTGGCCGTCTGGGCGCACCGGCGGCACCACGGGATCTGGCCGATGCTGGCGACGCAGTGGGACTCCCGCTGGTACCTCGGGATCGCCGACCACGGGTACGCGCACACCCTGGGCGTGGCCTACGACCACAACAACCTGGCCTTCTTCCCGCTCTACCCGCTGTCGGTCAAGGCGGTCGCGGTGCTGACCCCGGGCACCCGGGCGAGCACCGGCCTCGCGCTCGCGTGGCTCGCCTCGCTCGTCGCCGCCTGGGGGGTGTTCGCGGTGGGCGACCGGCTGGCCGGCCGCCGGGTGGGCGTCCTGCTCACGGTCCTCTGGGCGGCGTACCCGGTGGGCCTCGTCGAGTGGATGGGTTACACCGAGTCGCTCTTCACGGCGTTCGCCGCGTGGACGCTGTACGCGCTGCTGGCCGAGCGCTGGTGGTGGGCGGCGGCGGGCGCGGTGCTCGCCGGGCTGACCCGGCCGACGGGCGTCGCCGTGGCCGCGGCCGTCACCGTCACCGCGCTGCTCTCCCTGCGCACCCGCTTCTCGCCCCGCGCCCTGGCGGCGGCCCTGCTGGCACCCCTCGGCTGGTGTGCCTACGTCGGCTGGGTGGGCGTCAGGCTCGGCCGCTGGGACGGCTATTTCGCCGTTCAGCGGTTGTGGCACAACGAGGTGGACGGCGGCGCCGAGACCGTGCGCTGGCTGCGGCAGCTGTTCGGGCAGGTGTCGCGGCCGGAGCTGTTCCTGGTCGTGGTGAGCGTGACGATGCTGGTGTCGGTGGTGCTGTTCGGGTGCGCGCTCGCGGACCGGCAGCCGGTGCCGCTGCTGGTGTTCGGCGGGGTGCTGCTGGTGATCGTGCTGACCAGCGGCGGGGTGTACTTCCCGCGCGCCCGTTTCCTCCTCCCGGGTTTCCCGCTGCTGCTGCCGCTCGCCGGGTATCTGGCCCGCGCCTCGCGCCGCCTGCGGCTGCTCGTGCTGACGACGGCGGTGCTGGGGTCGGCGTACTGCGGCGCGTACATGCTGCTGGTGTGGCCGAGCGCGCCGTGAGCGGTCAGTCCCGCACCAGGCGACTGAACCCGGTGTCCGGTCCCACGCACGACATCCGCAGGGTGAGGCCGCCCCACTAGAGCCCGGCGGCCGGGGCGCCACGGCCCGGCGACGCACGCCGTTCTCAACCGGCGACCCGCAGCAGCAGCTTGCCCGTGCTCGTCCGGCCGCCCATCAGGCGGTGCGCCTCCGCCGCCTCCTCCAGGGCGAACTCGGCCGTGACCGGCAGGGTGACCGTGCCGTCCACCGCCTTCGCGAAGGCACGGGCGGACAGCTCCCGCAGCACGTCAGGCGCCGACTGGGCCAGCGCCAGGACGGAGAAACCGGCGACCGACAGACCCCGCGGATACAGCTCGGGCTGGCCAGCCGTCCAGGCCGGCTCGCCGCTCGCGTTGCCGTAGGAGACCAGGCGGCCGAAGCGGGCCAGGGACGCCAGGCCCGCCTGCAGCGTCCGGCCGCCCACGGGGTCGAGGACCAGGTCGACGCCCCGGCCGCCGGTGGCCTTCCGGACCCCCTCCACGAAGTCGCCGACGAAGACCTCGTCGTAGCCGTGGTCCCGGGCGTACGCCGCCTTGGCCGCGCTCGACACCACGCCGTACACCGCGGCCGCGCCCGCCGCCCCGGCCAGGTGTCCGACCGCCGTGCCGACCCCGCCCGCCGCGCCCTGCACCAGGACGGTCTCGCCCGGCTGGAGGCGCCCGACGGTGTGGACGAGGGCGTACGCGGTCGGCAGGACGGACGGGAGGGTGGCCGCGGTGCGCAGGTCCGCCCCTGCCGGCAGCGGGAAGACCGTCGCCGCGTCCGTCACGACCACGTCCGCGTAGGCGCCGCCCTGCGTCAGCGCGGCCACCTCCTGGCCGACGGCGAGGTCCGTGACGCCGGCACCGAGGGCCCGGACCCGCCCCGAGACCTCCAGTCCCGGCCGGAACGGCAGGCCCGGCACGCGGTAGCCCTCCGCGCGCGCCTTGAGGTCGGCGAAGTTCACGCCGACGTACGCCACGTCGATGCCCACCTCGCCGGGACCCGGCTCGGGGACCTCCGCCTCCACCACCCTGAGGACCTCGGGACCGCCGTACTCCTGGAACTCGACCGCGCGCATGGCACACATCCCTCAGTGAGTGTTCAACATCAATCGAACAGTCGGGAGTGTATGGTTTTCATCGAACACTCGGCAAGCGGAACACGGCAGCGAGGAGGAAGGCATGGCCGGCACCAGCCACCGGGCCGCCCCCGAGCACACCCACCCCGACGAGGTACCCGTCACCACCGCGCTCGCCGCGCTCGCCGACCCCGTACGGCTCACGCTCGTCCGGGAGCTGGCCGCCAGCGCCGAGTGGTCCCGCAGCTGCGGGAGCTTCGACGTGCCCGTCGGCAGACCCGCCCTCAGCCACCACTTCTCCGTCCTGCGGGCGGCCGGCCTCGTCGAGCAGCGCGACGAGGGCCCACGCCGCCTCAACCGCCTCCGCCGAGCAGAGTTCGACGCCCGCTTCCCCGGCCTCCTCGACCTGGCCCTGCGCCCGGAGCCGCGCCCGTAGCACATCGCCTACCGGCGGCCCCGACGAGACCTGGGCACACCCCGCTCACATCAGGGACTCCCTTCCCTTCCCCCCACCTCGAACCAGAGCAGCTTCCCGGCGCCGCGATCCAACGGACTTTCTCCGAGCGACCAGCCGCCCCACCGGTCGGCGCACTCCGCCACGAGCCCCAGCCCACGCCCGCCCTCGGCGTCGACCGGCGCGGACGGCACCCGATCCCGGGGTGATCCGCCGAAGGGAGCGGGGACATGCGGATGCCTGTCCCAGACCCCGACCCTCAGCCGCCCGTCATCAAGAGCGGTGAGACGCAACGAGACGGCCCCGCCGCTGTGCAGGTAGGCATTGGTGACCAGCTCGCAAGCTACTTGCGAAAGTGTGCCCTAAGGAATCCCAATCGATGCAGTCAAGAGGGGGTGTGCCGGGTTACCGCCGCTTCCGGCTACCGGGCTGCGGGCATGTTCCCGTCGCGCCAGTCGTTCACGCGCTTGCGGATGCTGGAGACCATCGGAAGCGTGTCGACCTCTTCGGGCTGGAACCAGCGAACATCCGTGGACTCCTCGGACACCGCCAGTTGCCCAGTCACGGGCCGCGCCAGGAAGCAGATGGAGAACTCCTGCCGTACCTCGCCGTCGTCGTAGGCGAAGACGTGGCGGGGGTTGGTGTACGTGCCGACGATGCCGACGATCTCGACCTCGTAACCGGTCTCTTCGCGGGTCTCGCGGACGGCGCAGTCAGGCAGCGACTCTCCGATGTTCATGGCACCGCCGGGCAGCGCCCACATGCCGTTGTCACGGCGACGCTGGAGGAGGATGCGCCCGGCGTCGTCGACAACGACCGTGGAGGCGGCGGGAACCAGGCTGTTCGCGGCGGGGGCGTCAGGATCGTCCTCGTAGTCGCGCCTAGCCATTGGCTTCCCTTTCCCATACCGGAGTGCCCCGGTTCCACAGTTCGTCGACGTGCGACGCGAAGCGATCAAACATGCCGTCGTCCTGGTGACGACGCAGATGCAGTGTGGGGGCATCGTGTCCCACCCGGTGCGTCAGCAGCGGTGTGACGATCATGTCGTCATCGAAGCGGAACACGGACAGGTGGGCGTGTCCGTCGCTGTACCTCGCCTTGATGCCCGGCTGGCTTCTGATCTTCTCAAGCTCGGCGAGCGTCACACGGATACGGGTCGACAGGGTCAGTGCAACGTCTTCATCCTGCTCACGCGACCGCGTGAGATCGCTGTCGGGGTCACCGATCAGAAACCGGACTCGGCACCCCTGGGCGGCTTTCCGCCGCAGCGCGGTACCGAACCGGGCCTGTTCCAGCCATAGGAAGTAGTTGGTGTACCCGGCGAAGGTCAGCTCTCTTTCGGCCTTGGTGATCAGCGACCGCCACAGAGCCGCCGGGCAACCGGACCGGTACGGATAGACGGAGACGACCTCACGGTCCGGACCGACCTTGATCGCCTTCTTCGCGGCTGCTGGCCACAACACCGCCTCGTCCTCCCCGAGTGCTTCGCAGACGGCCCACCGGTGACGGGCACGGGGAACCCGCCCTGTCTCGGTGATCCATCGGCCGACGGTCTTGATATCGACGTCGCACTTCTCCGCCAACTGACGGTCTGTCATGCGGGCTTGGAGCATCGCACGGCGTAGAGCCTCATTCACTGGTACCCCCAGGGACGTTAGGCACGCTTCACACGGTAGACGTACTCCGTGCCTAACGGTCGCCGAACGCAGTAGGAACGCACCACCAGGGGCGGAAGTGTGGTGAGAGACAAGACCCCCGCGACCGCGCGAACGGCCCGGGGGCATGGACAACCTGAAAGAGCAGGTCGACATGAGCCAAGGTATCGCCCGCTTCGCCGAGTCGCCGTTGCGGCTCCGGCCCTCTTCTCCGAGGTGCCACCAGTCCGCGCGCCTGATCCACGGTGTGGAGGCGTCGGCGTGAGCGGACACATCAACGTATTGCGACTCCTGCCGTGGGCGGGTCCGGAAGGCAAGCCGTGCTATCTCGCCGGGGACGGCTCCGGAAGCTATCTCTCGCGCCTCGCGGACAACATGGAGGCGGTGCAACTCGGCCTGGCCGCCGACCTCGTCAAGGAAGCCAGGAGAATCCTCGACGGGCGCAAGTGGACTCCGGGCGAACTCCACTTGCTGGCCGTCCAGCTGACCGAGGCTCTCGCCGACGTTCAACGCGTCGCGGAGAGCCGGGGCGCACGCCTGCCCGATCCCACATGGGATGACCCCGACGTGATCGATGACGAGGACGAAGACGACCCCGCACGCCCCGTTGAGACATCCGCATGAGCCGCGTCGTTCTGCGCTACGTGCCCCACACGATCCGGCATGTACCGGACGGCGGAGTCACCTTCGAAGCGTTCTGCGTGACGTCCGGGTGCGACGAGACATCCGGCCCTCAGAAGGAACAGGAAACGGCTCAGGACTGGTGCCTGCGTCATACCGGCCGTACGGGCCATGACCTCTTCCGCCGTGTCGCGACCGATCATGCCCGTGTCACCCGGGACGAATGACCCCGGCCCGCTGAGCGATGGCGAGTAACAACGCTCAGCGTGTCGGCCACCCCGCCCGTGCGTCCTCCCACGTGGCGCGACGGGCGGGGCTCTCCCGTTTTCCGGGGTGCTTGGTCCTGGCTTGGGTAATGGCGCGCTGTGGCACGCCGCCGGCCGGAGAGGCTGGGGGCGGGAGCTGCCATGGGGCGAGAGAACAGGGGGCCTTACGCTGCCCGGCGGATCGGGCAGTCTCTTGGGACCTGCCCGCGATAGCCCGATCGGCCCCCTGTTCTTGGAGGCTCGCCCCATGGTGGCTGCCTCAAGCCTCGTAGGCCGTCGGCCCCAGCCACAACCCGGCGACCGATCTCGCCACGGTCGCCGCCTCTAAGAACAGAGTAAGGAGAGTTCGACCGATCCGAGCGGAGTGACGTTCACACACTCGGGGCTGCTTGCGGTCGTCACGCGGCTGCCGCCGGACCCAGGGCGGTTTCAAAGTCTGATCGTTGGTGCGTCTGTGCTGGTCAGCGGAGTCCGAGGAGAGCCAGGGGACGGGTGAATGGCTCGTAGGACA
>NZ_JBEYFC010000046.1:0-30509 GCF_040634175.1 Streptomyces sp. NPDC007162 | reverse complement strand
GCCTCTCGGGGGCCGCGCAGCGCCCCCCCGCAGGCCGCCCCCCCCGTCGGCGACCGGGCGACCACCGCCCGCGCGCTGGCCCGCGCCGCCCTCAGCGCGGGCCGCCCCCGCCCGTCCTGCGCCCTGAACTTCACGGACCGCGCGGTGACCCGCCGCATAGCGGCCCTGCAGACCGCCCCACCGCCCCATCGCTGGCCGACCGCGGTGCCCGTGCTCGCGCTCGGCGCAGTGGCGGCCGTGTTCGCAGCCGACGCGACGAGTGACCTGGCGGGCCTCCTTTTCAACGCCCTCACCTGAACGCGCCCCTGAAGAACCCTCACGTCGGCCGATGCGGTGACCGGTGCCGCGGCTGGCGCGGAACCGGGCCGGGGCGGGCCGGCGGGACCGCCCGCACCGCTGGGCTGTCCGTGTCGACGGTGACCGGCTCGCCGTGGTGGTGGACCGTGAGCGGGGGCCCGTCGAGGAGGGTGTACGTCGCCTTGTCCGCCCCGATCTCCACCCGCAGCCTGCTGCCCCGCAGCTGCAGGTTGAAGGCGAGCCTGCGCAGCCGCTCCGGCAGCCGCGGGGCGAACCGCGCGCCGTCGTCGTAGTGGCGCAGTCCGCCGAAGCCTGCCACCAGGGCCATCCAGGTGCCGGCCAGGGAGGCGATGTGCAGTCCGTCGCGGGTGTTGTGCTCCAGGTCGTCCAGGTCCATCAGGGCGGCCTCGGCCGTGTAGGCGTGGGCGAGCGTCAGGTGTCCGGCCTGGGCGGCGACCACGGCCTGGCAGCAGGCGGACAGCGAGGAGTCGCGCACGGTCAGCGGCTCGTAGTACGCGAAGTTGCGGGCGATCTGCTCGTCGTCGAAGTAGGCCTCGCAGGTGTACATCGCAAGGACCAGGTCGGCCTGTTTCACGACCTGTTTGCGGTACAGGTCGAAGTACGGGAAGTTCAGCAGCAGCGGGTACTGCTCGGGGGCGGTGTGCTCGAAGTCCCAGCGCTGGTAGCGGGTGAACCCGGCGTGCTGTTCGTGGACGCCCAGTTCGTGGTTGTAGGGGATGTGCACGGCCTCCGCGGCGTCCCGCCAGGCGGCGGACTCCTCCGCGTCGACGCCGAGCCGGGCGGCCTCCCGGGGGTGGCGTTCCACGGCGTCGGCTGCGGCCAGCAGGTTCGCCCGGGCCATCAGGTTGGTGTACGTGTTGTCGTCGGCGACGGCGCTGTACTCGTCGGGTCCGGTGACGCCGTCGATGTGGAAGGCGCCGCGGCTGTCGTGGTGGCCGAGCGAGCGCCACAGCCGGGCGGTCTCCACGAGCAGTTCGACGCCGGTGTCCCGTTCGAAGTCGGTGTCGCCGGTGGCGGCGACGTAGCGGACCACCGCGTCGGCGACGTCGGCGTTGACGTGGAAGGCGGCGGTGCCGGCCGGCCAGTACGCGGAACCCTCCGAGCCCGCGATGGTCCGCCAGGGGAACGCGGCCCCGGCCAGGCCCAGTTGGGTGGCGCGTTCGCGGGCCGCGGGCAGTGTGCTGTGCCGCCAGCGCAGCGCCTCGGCGACGGCGCCCGGGGCGGTGTGGGTGAGGACGGGCAGGACGAACATCTCGGTGTCCCAGAAGGCGTGCCCGTCGTAGCCGGAGCCGGTGAGGCCCTTGGCGGGTATCGCCCGCTGTTCGGCGCGGGCGCCGGCCTGCAGGACGTGGAAGAGGGCGAACCGGACGGCCTGCTGGACCTCCTCGTCGCCGTCCACCTCCACGTCGGCTCGGGACCAGTAGTCGTCCAGGTAGCCGCGCTGTTCCTCGGTGAGCCCCTGCCAGCCCTCGTGCGCGGCGGCGGCGAGGGCCGCGTCCACCTGGTCGGCCATCGCGGGCAGCGAACGCACCCCGGACCAGCCGTGCGCGACGAACTTCTCCACCCGCAGCCGCTGCCCGGGTTCCAGTACGGAGGTGACGGTCAGCCGGGCCACGTCCACGCCGCTCTCGGAACGGGTCATGGTCCGCTCGGGGCCGAGGACCGTGTGGTCGGCGGCGACCGCGACCCGCAGTCCGCTGCGTTTCGTGCGGTGCACCAGACGCAGCCGGTGCCCGTCGGCGAAGCCGTCCTCCTGCTCCAGCGGCGACTGCAGGGCCTGCGCCGCGCGCGGATCGCCGTTCGCCCCGGGGAGTTGCTCGTTGGCGACGAGTTCGGACTGGATCACGATCCGGCAGCGGTCGACGGCCTCCACCTCGTAGGCGACGGCGGCCACCGCCCGCTGGGTCAGGGACACCAGCCGCGTCGAGCGCACCCGTACGGTGGAGCCGGCGGGCGAGGTCCACTCGCAGGTCCGTTCCAGGACGCCCCGGCGCAGGTCCAGCACCCGCTCGTGGGTGACGAGCCTGCCGTAACGCAGGTCGAAGGGTTCGTCGTCGACGAGCAGCCGCAGGATCTTGCCGTTGGTGACGTTGATGACGGTCTGCCCGGACTCGGGGTAGCCGTAGCCGGCTTCGGCGTACGGCAGCGGGTGCACCTCGTGGACGCCGTTGAGGTAGCTGCCGGGCAGCCCGTGCGGTTCGCCCTCGTCGAGGTTGCCGCGCCAGCCGACGTGCCCGTTGGACAGCGCGAACACCGACTCGCTCTGGGCGAGCACGTCGAGGTTGAGCGCGGTCTCGCGGACCGCCCAGGGCTCCACGGCGTACGACCGTTGGGTGATCACTCCTTGCCTCCCAGTTCGGAGAGGTCCTTGACGACCGTGTCCGCGCCGTGTGCGTACAGGGCGTCCGTCTGCCCGACGCGGTCCACGCCCACGACGTACCCGAAACGGCCCGCGCGGCCCGCGTCCATCCCGGCCAGGGCGTCCTCGAAGACGGCCGACCGGGACGGCTCGACGCCGAGGTCGTGGGCGGCGGCCAGGAAGGTGTCCGGGTGCGGTTTGCCGGGCAGGTGCCGCTCGGCGGCCACGACGCCGTCGATGCGGACGTCGAAGAAGTGCTCGGCGCCGATCGAGCGGAGCACGTCACGGCAGTTGGCGCTGGAGGAGACGATCGCCGTGCGCAGTCCCTGCGCCCGGACCGCCTCCAGGTAGCGCAGGGTGCCGTCGTAGGCCTCGACACCGTCGGTGCGGATCTTGGCCAGGAGCAGTTCGTTCTTGCGGTTGCCGAGGCCGTGCACGGTGGGCGCGTCCGGTGGGTCGTCCGAGGTGCCCTCGGGCAGGTGGATGCCGCGGGAGTCGAGGAAGGCACGGACACCGTCGGCCCGCGGGCGGCCGTCGACGTACTCGTCGTAGTCGGCGGACGGGTCGAAGGGCCGCTGGCCGTCGTAGCCGCGCAGGAAGGCGTCGAACATCTCCTTCCAGGCCGCCGCGTGCACGACGGCGGTTCTGGTCACGACCCCGTCGAGGTCGAAGAGACAGGCCTGGATGGTGTCGGGCAGCCCGAGTGCAGTCATGTCCGGCATCTTCCCCACCTGACGGCGGCGAGAGGGTGGCGTGCGCCACATCCCGGGCCGGTGGCACACTTTTTGCGTGCCGCTGACTTTCGACGACCTCCTCGACCGCGCCCGCTCGCTAGCCGCGCGCGGTCCCCGCGCCCTCCTCGGCGTCGCGGGCAGCCCCGGTGCCGGCAAGACGACCCTCGCCGAACATCTGGTGCGGGAGCTGAACGGCACGGGTGAGCCGTGGGTGGCCCGGGTGCCCATGGACGGTTTCCATCTGGCCGACGCCGAACTGGACCGGCTGGGCCTCAGGGACCGCAAGGGTGCGCCCGCGACCTTCGACGCGGCCGGGTACGCGGCGCTGCTGCGGCGGCTGCGCGAGGACACCGACGACGTGGTGTACGCGCCGGGCTTCGAGCGGGTGCTGGAACAGCCGATCGCGGGTGCGATCCCGGTCCCGCCGACGGCCCGGCTGGTGGTGACCGAGGGCAACTACCTGCTGCTCACGGACGGTTCGTGGGCACGGGTGCGGCAGGCGCTGGACGAGGTGTGGTTCTGCGAGATCGACGAGGCCGAGCGGGTGCGGCGGCTGGTCGCCCGGCATGAGGAGTTCGGCAAGGGGCACGAGGAGGCGGTGGCCTGGGTGGCGGGCACCGACCAGCTGAACGCGGACCTGGTCGCTGCCACCCGGGACCGGGCGGACCTGGTGGTACCGGAGACGGCGCTGCCCGCTGGCCCACGGGCGGCGGGCCACCGTACGGTGACGCCATGAGCGATCACCTCCGAGCACCTGTCGCGCCCGTCGAGGCCTTCGAACCCCCCTATTACGTGGCCGTGTTCAGCACGGTACGGACCGAGGACCAGAGCGGTTACAGCGAGACCGACGCCCGCATGGAGGAACTGGTGAAGGACATCCCCGGGTACCTGGGGATGGACCACGCGCAGACCCCCGGCGGGCTGGGCATCACCGTCGGGTACTTCCGCGACGCCGACGCCCTCACCCGGTGGCGGACCGACGCCGAACACCGCGCGGCGCAGCAGCGCGGCCGGGCCGAGTGGTACCAGAGCTACACACTGCACGTGGCGAAGGTGGAACGCAGCCACGGGTTCACGCGGGCCTAGTGCCGCGGCACCAGGTGCCGCCCACCCGGAACTAACGTCCGGCGAGGGCCAGTCGCGGGGCGCCGTGGTCGTCGTCTGGTCCGAGGTCCGCCGTGAACCGCTCGGTGCGCACCGTCAGGTCGCCCTCGAACGACGGGGTGAAGTCCCCGCCGGGTCCGTACCGTACGGCGAACACGTGCAGGTGTTCCGGTGCCCGCGGCGCCGGTTGGGCCTCGTAGGCGCTGGAGGAGACCAGGTGGCGCCAGCCCTCGTCCGGGTCGCCGTACCCGCGCGGGTCGGCGGCAAGGGCGAACGCGGCCTGTTCCTGGGTGAGTTCGGCGCGGGCGTCGAAGTGGTCGGCGCCCTGCCGTTCGGGATGCGTCAGGCGCAGGGCGCCCGCGGAGGCGACCTGGGCCTCGGCGATCCGGCGGACCCGGTCGCCGTCGTCCGCCGCGTACGGCAGCCCGGCCAGCAGGTACGGCGTCCCGTCGAGGCGTTCCACGGCCACCGTCACCCACAGGCTCGTGCCGTCCGTGACGTACAGGGAGCGCACGTGCCGCAGGACGTGGTCGCGGCCCACGACCGGCTTGGTCACCAGCTTGGCGGTCAGGCCGTCGGCGGTCACGTCCCGGACCCGGACCTCGCCCATCGGCCGGCAGTACACGAACCCGTCCAGGACCGGGCCGAAGCCGTGCTGCCGGTTCACCGCCGCCGGGAGGAGGTAGGTGCCGGCCGCCTCGACCAGGGACGGGGTCATACGGCTGTCGAAGGCCACGGAGACGGTGCCCGCGCGGAGTTGGTGGCGGGCCGGAGCGGTCGTCGGGGTGCGGTGCCAGGCGGTGCCGTCCTGGATCTGCCAGACCAGCATCCAGGCGAAGTGCCCGTCGACCCCGCCGTCCGGCTTGACCGCGTGCCGCCCCCAGCGCGTGTCGCCCCGGTAGCGGCCCAGGTCGGAGCCGATCCGGGCGCCGAAGTACCGCAGGCCGAGCACCGACTCGAAGCCGGAGTGCTGTTCGCTGTAGCGGGGTCCGCCGTTGTCGAAGCCGCCGCCCGGCAGGCGTGCGTCGATGTACCGGGCGAGCGCGTCACCGTCCTCGGCGAACATCTCCGCCCCGCTGATCCGGTGGGCCTGGGCGAGGAAGGACAGCGAGATCGGGCCGTAGTTGTTGTCGTAGGCGCCGCCGTGCTCGGGCGGCAGCAGGGCGCCCCGGTCGAGGACCCGGTGGGCCCTGATCTTCTCCGCGTACAGCGCCAGCGCCCGCTCGCGAACCGGCTCCGCTTCCTCCCGCGGCAGGTGGCGGGCCAGCATCAGTCCACCGACCACGCAGCCGATCGCCTGGTTGCCGGCCTCCTGCGGGTTGAAGAAGGTGGCCTCGGTCAGCCAGCGCCAGTAGCCGCGGGCCAGGCCGAGCAGCGCCGAGCGCTGGTCGTCCGCGACCAGGCCGTCCGCGAGGTCGAGGACGTTCACCGCCTGGAGCAGCGCCCACACGGTGCTGGGCCAGTCCCCGATCGGGTGCGCGCCGGCCGCCAGGACGTAACGGGCGTACGGGAGGCCCGAGTCGCGGACCGTGAGGTTCGGGTAGCCGGGGTTGTCCTCGGTGTAGACCCGCTCGCGCAGGTGGAAGGCGAGGCTGCGGTGCACGGCCTCGGGCAGCCGGGGGTCCCCCGCGCGGTGCCAGGCGAGGGCCAGCAGGGAGGTGATGCCGAGGGAGGTGTCGCCGATGTCGTCGTCCGCGTCGGGGTGTTCGAGGTTGCCCTCGGTGGTGAGGCGGGCCAGGGCCTGTTCGGTGACATCGGCGAGGACCGCGTCGTACGCCTCGGGGGTGTCCGGCAGGTCGTGCAGCGGGCCGAGCTGGCGCGGCAGGTGCATGGGAGGTGGTCAGCCCTTCGTTCCGGAGGTGCCCATGGCGTGGGTCGTCGGCGTCACACGGCGGGTGCGGGCCGGTGGGCGCGCAGTGCGACTCTCAGTGTCTGTGGCCCCTGCCCACCGAGGTAGACGCGGTTCCCCGTCGTCGCGTCGGTGCCGCCCACCACGGTGTGGTCCTGTCCGGGGTCGTAGCGCAGTACGTCGCCGCGGTCAGGGCCGGCGAGCGGTTCGCCCGCCTCGACGTCGACCTCGACGCGGATCTCGTCGTCACCGGCCCGGTAGGTCATCGGGCCGCGGGTCAGGCACCAGCGTCCGTCGCCGATCGGTACGGCGCCCTCCGGCGCGCCGCCCGGCCGGAAGGTCAGTTCGAGGGACCAGGGCACCGATAGCCCGCTGATGTCGATCCGCAGGTCGGCGCCGTCCTCCCGGAGGTCCACGTCGACGCGTGTGGTGTGCGAGACCTCGTCCCGGGGCCGGTCCGGGAAGGCCATCGCGGCCGAGAAACGTCCCTCGTCCGTGACGCGGTAGGCGGCGTCGTCGCGTCGCCGGTCCGGCGGCAGCGGCTGGTAGTAGGCGGCGGTGAGGGTCTCGGTGAGCCGGTAGCGGTCGTCCGCGGTCCGTTCCATGCCGGCGGCGCGGAACGGACCCAGGTCGAAGAACCCGCGCGAGAGGCGGACCGCGTCGAGGACGGCGTCGCCGGCGAACAGGCGCAGGAAGGTGGGGTTGCAGGCGAGGCCCGAGCGGATGCGCCGGTGCCCGGGCACGTCGGAGCCGCCGTACAGCACCGTGTGGGCGGTGGCCGAGGCGCGGGCGGCGAGGCGTGCCGTGGTGAGGTACCGGTCGCGGGGCAGTGTCTGCGCGGCCGGTGCGGGCAGTGCGCGGGCCAGGTCCGGGGTGAGCAGGGTCCCGGCGAGCAGGTCGGGGTCGGTGATGCCGTCGGCGGCCGCCAGCAGCGCCGCCCGGCTGAAGTCGCCCCGGCCGGTGCGGATCGCGAGCAGCCGGTAGTGCGGCAGGTAGGGCGCCAGGGGGAACGGGTGGTTCTGGTCCTGCCGACGCGAGTGGACGGTCTCCACCGTGCCGTCCGGCCTGATGAGGTCCAGGGTCGCGGTGAGGTTGCGTTCGACGGCGTCCGACAGGTCGGTGCGGCCGAGCACGTCGGCCAGCAGCAGGAGCGAGGGGTTGGAGACGTGGGCCGCGTAGTTGGCGCTGCGCTCCGAGTACAGGCCCTCCGCGTCGATGTCGACGCCCTCGGCGAGCCACTGCTCGACGCGGTCGAGCAGCCGGTCGTCCGGGAACGACCGGTACAGCCGGGCGAGCGCCGCGCACAGCTCCCAGCGGTGGTTCGGGGTGTGCACTCCACCGGTCAGGAGACTGCCGCAGGCGGCGTCGGCGATCTCGGCGAGGCCGGCCGTGACGTCGTGGAGTTCCGGGCCCGCGCCGACGGCGAGGACATGCGCGTCGCAGACGTCGTTGATGGTGAAGGCGGAGTCCGGCGGTGACTGGACGTTGTCGCCGCTGGCGAACAGCCCGGTGGCGGTCTGCGCGGCCCGCAGGGCGCGCAGCTGGGTCAGCGCGGCGGCGACGGCCCGGCCGCTGCCGTGCAGGGCCGAGTCGGGAGACCGGTAGGCGGCGACCAGGGTCTTGACCCGGCGTGCCAGGACGCGGTGGGTCACCCCGGTGGGGTCCTCGTCGGGGCCGGCCGCCAGCGGGACGGCCGGCCGGTCGGCGGCGTGGGCCGCCGCGCGGACGAAAGCGTGGTCGAGCGGGGTGGGCACGGTCAGTCCTTCAGTCCCGCGTTGATGTCGGCGCCCATCACATAGCGCTGGAAGACCAGGAAGATGACGATCAAGGGGATCATGGAGATCACCGACGCGCCGAGCAGGACCGACCAGTTGATGTTCTGGGCGCCGACGATGCTCTGGATGCCGATCTGCACGGTGAACTTGTTCGGGTCGTTGAGCATCAGCAGCGGCCAGATGTAGTCGTTCCACCGCCACTGGAAGGACAGGATGGCGAGGGTCAGCATGATGGGCCGGGAGAGCGGCACCATGATCCGCACGAAGATCGACAGTTCGCGGGCGCCGTCGATGCGGGCGGCCTCCACGAGTTCGTCGGGGACCGTCAGGAAGAACTGGCGGAACATGAAGCATCCGGTCGCGGTGAGCACGGCCGGGAGGATGATGCCGGCGAAGGAGTTGTAGAGGCCGAGGTTGCGGACGACCAGGAACTCGGGGGCGAGCATGACCTCGCCCGGCAGCATCGTGGTGGCCAGGATGCAGACGAAGAACACCTTGAGCCACTTGTTGTCGTACTTGGCCAGCGCGTACCCGGTGCAGCAGCTGACGCCCACCGTGAGGATCGTCGTGATCACGCACACGATGGTCGTGTTGATGAAGTACTGCGAGAAGTTGGCGCTGCGCCACGCCGTCAGGTACCCGGACAGGGTGGGGTGGTGCGGGACCAGCGTCAGCGGGTAAGAGAACAGGTCGCTGGCGGGCTTGAGGGAGCTGAGGATGAACCACAGCACGGGCAGCCCGTACAGGCAGGCCAGGACCCACAGCAGGGTCGTCGCGGACACCGCCCGCCGGAGCCCGCCACTGCTCGCGCCGCGGGGCCGCTTGCCGGTCACGGGCCGCGGGGAGTCCGCGTCGACCGGGCGCGGGATGTCTGTCGTTGTCATCGGTTCTCCACCCGCCGGTTGACGATCAGCTGGATGACCGCGACGGCCATCAGGATGAGCATGAGCACGAACGACGCCGCGCTCGCGTAGCCGATCTGGCCCCGTTGGAAGCCGGTCTGGTAGATGTACTGGACCAGCAGGTTGTTGGACGTCCCGGGCCCGCCGTTGTTGAGCGAGACGAAGATCGGGTACTCCTTCATCGCGTTGATCGTGTTGAGCAGGATCACGATGAACGAGGTGGGCGCGATGCTCGGCAGCGTGATGCTGATGAACTGGCGCCAGGGACCGGCGCCGTCGAGCGAGGCCGCCTCGTAGTACGACACCGGCACGTTCTTGATCGCCGCGATGAACAGCAGCATCGAGAAGCCCGTCCAGGCCCAGGAGGCCGCCATCACCACCACGAGCAGCGACAGGTCCGCGTTCGACTGCCACGGCACGGCCGCGCCGCCGAGCTTCTCGATGATGTAGTTGACCAGGCCGAAGTTCTCGCCGAACAGCCACCGCCACAGGACGCCCACGACGATGGGCGACAGCAGCCAGGGGATGAAGAAGAGGACGCGGGCCACCGACGCGCCCTTGGCGTGCTTGCTCACCAGTACGTTGGCGATGAGCAGCGAGAGCGCGAAGTTCAGCGGGACGAAGAGCACGGTGTAGAGCAGGGACCGCGTCAGCGCGTCGTAGAAGGTGGAGTCCCCGAACAGGTTGTGGTAGTTGTCCAGTCCGACGAACTGGAACGCCCCGACGCCCGTGTAGTTCGTGAAGGAGTAGACGAGCCCGATCACCGCCGGCCACACGAAGAACAGCGAGAAGAGCACGACGTTGGCCGCGATGAGGACGAGCGGCGCGAGGGTGTACCTACTGCGTCTCCTGGGCGGGCTCGCGGACACGGCCGAGGCGCGTTTTGTCATCTTCCTGACTCCGTGCTGGTCGCCGTCTCGGCCGCCGGCTACCTGTACATCAAGCACCTCAACGACAACATCACGTCCGTCTCCGACGACGGCGCGAGCACCGGTGGCTTCAGCAAGGACAAGGCGATCAACCTGCTGATCATCGGTACCGACAAGCGCACCGGCAAGGGCAACGAGGGCTACGGCGACACGGGCAGCGTCGGGCACGCCGACACCAACATCCTGCTGCACATCTCCAAGGACCGCTCGAACGCCACCGCGCTGAGCATCCCGCGTGACCTGATCGTGGACGTCCCGGACTGCCCGACCGAGCAGTCCGACGGCACCACGAAGGTCATCGCGGGCACCCAGAACGTGCGGTTCAACACCAGCCTCGGCCAGGACGGCCGTACGCCGAGCTGCACGGTGCGCACGGTGACGGAGCTGACCGGGATCCAGCCGGACAACTTCATGGTGGCCGACTTCAACGCGGTCAAGACGCTGACCGACGCGGTCGGCGGGGTCGAGGTCTGCCTCGGCAAGAACATCGACGACAAGCAGTCGCACCTGAAGCTGTCCGAGGGCACCCACAACATCTCCGGCGAGACCGCGCTGGCGTTCGTGCGCACCCGGCACTCGGTCGGTTTCGGCGGCGACCTGAGCCGGATCCAGCTCCAGCAGCAGTTCCTGAGCGCGCTGATGCGCAAGCTCAGCTCCAACTCGACGCTCTCCAGCCCGACGAAGCTGCTGAAGCTGGCCGAGGTCGGCACCAAGGCGCTCACCGTCGACTCCCAGCTGGACAGCATCGGCAAGCTGAAGGACCTGGGGCTGGAGCTCGGCAAGCTGAACCCGAAGAACCTGACCTTCACCACCGTCCCGGTGCTGGACAACCCGGCGGAGAAGGTGAAGGCGACCGTCGTGCTCAACGAGTCGAAGGCGCCCGCGGTCTTCCAGGCCATCAAGGACGACGTCTCCTTCACCAAGGTCAAGAAGAAGCAGGCGCAGGCCAGCAAGGACGCCGTGGCCGCCCGGCTGGAGGGCAGCAAGTCCGCGGCCTCCGAGGTGCGGGTGCGGATCCTCAACGGCGGGGCCCCGCCCGGCAGCGCCCAGGAGACCCTCAGCTGGCTGCAGAACGACGAGGGCGTCCTCAAGTCGGAGAACGCCGGCAACGCGCCCGCCGAACTGGCCAGGACCACCCTGGAGTACGCGCCCGCCCAGGCCGACCAGGCACGTGAACTGGCAAGCCTCATGGGCCTGTCCGGCTCGGCGATGAAGCCGGGCAAGAGCGTGGTCAACTCCCAGGGGCTGCCCGCGATCACGCTCACCCTGGGCAAGGACTTCCAGGGAGCGGGGGTCTCCCTCACCACTCCGACGAAGGCGCCGGACGTGGACAGCAAGACCACCGCGGACAAGGTGACGTGCGCCAAGTAGCGAACGGCTTTGGGCGCCCCTAAGCGCGAGGTTGTTCGCACATGGCGCCCGGTTGCTCGGAGTTGTCCTCGGGTGACAGCAAGTCACACCAAATAAGCAGGTAACCCTATGGGTCCGTCACGCGTCTAACCGAGCGCGGGGCGGACCCGTGTGGTCCGTGGGGCGTCCGACGGGGGGCGTGGCGGCGGGCCTGTGCGCGCAGGGCGCAGGGCGGGGAGGGCAGGGAGTTGACGCAGAGCGATGTGCGGGGGGAGGTGCCTGCGGTCGAGGACACGATGTCCCTCGCACCGAAGGCACCTGCCACGCCGGGACGCGACAGACGGCGCAAGGGCGGCTCGCAGGCCCCGAGCGGCTCGCAGGGCGGCCGACGGGTGCTGCGCTGGTCGACGGCCGTGCTGTCGGTGGTGATCCTCGGTACGGCCGGTGCCGGCTACCTCTACTACCAGCACCTGAACGGCAACATCCACAAGGGCCAGCGCGACAGCGGTGACGCCAAGGCGCAGAAGAGCGCGGCCAACGCGGCCGGGCAGACCCCGCTGAACATCCTGCTGATCGGTTCCGACAGCCGCAACTCCGACGAGAACGTGAAGCTCGGCGGCGCCAAGTACGACCGGGGCAGCCCGCCGCTCGGCGACGTGCAGATGCTGATCCACCTGTCGGCGGACCGCAAGAGCGCCGCCATGGTGAGCATCCCCCGGGACACCAGGGTCGACATACCCAAGTGCACGGACCCCAAGACCGGCAAGGTGTACCCGGCGACCAACACCATCATCAACGAGTCGCTGGCCCGCGGCGGCGCCGGCTGCACGCTGGCCACCTGGGAGAACCTCACCGGGGTCTACATCGACCACTGGATCACGATCGACTTCTCGGGCGTGGTCAACATGGCGGACGCCATCGGCGGCGTCGACGTCTGCGTGAAGCAGAACGTGTGGGACCGGCCGACGGCCGCGGTGCCCGGCGGCTCCGGACTGAAGATGACGGCCGGCACGCACAAGGTGAAGGGCGAGAAGGCCCTGCAGTGGCTGCGCACCCGGCACGCCTGGGGCAGTGACCCGCTGCGGGCCAAGGCCCAGCACATGTACCTCAACTCGATGATCCGCACCTTGAAGGGGCAGAACGTCTTCACCGACACCGGCAGGCTGATGGACCTGGCCGAGGCGGCCACCAAGTCGCTGACGGTGTCCGAGGAGATCGGCACCCCGAAGAAGCTCTACGACCTGGGCATGCAGCTGAAGTCGGTGCCGACGGACCGCATCACCTCCCTGACGATGCCGAACGTCCAGGACCCGCAGAACAAGGACCACCTCGTGCCGGACGGCGCCAACGCCGACAGGATGTGGCAGATGCTCCGCGACGACGTGTCGTTCGACAAGAACGGCAAGGCCTCGGGCGCCTCCGGCGAGAAGAAGACCCGGGCGAGCGTCCCACCCGCCAAGGAGCCGTCCCTCTCCCCCGCGAGCCTCGGCGTGCTGGTGCGCAACGCCACCGGGACCGCCGCCGAGGCGCCGGTCGGACGCCGGGCCCGGACACTCGCGCAGGAACTGGCCGCCAAGGGCTACACCCGCGCGGCGGCGGACTCCTCCGCGGCCGCGGAGTCGGTGGAGAAGACCGTCGTGCAGTACCCGAGCGCCGACCTTCAGGGCGACGCCCAGGCGGTCGCCGAGGCGCTGGGGATCCCGGCGGGCCAGGTCAAGCAGACCACCGATGTGTCGGGCGTCACGCTCGTCGTCGGCTCCGACTGGCGGGACGGGACGGCGTACCCGAAGCAGTCCGCACCCAAGGCCGGTGACCTGCCCGAGAACGCCGACGCCATCAACGGCTCCGACACCAAGCAGTGCATGGACGTGTACGCCCCCTACCGCTGGTGACGCGCACGGCCGGGAGTTCACACACGTCCGCACAGGTGACTCCTGAACGCCTGCATGACACTGCCGCCGCGCTCAGGAGCCCGGAGCCCCGGGCGCGGTGGCAGGTGCGAAAGGGAGGCGGGCAGTGGTGCGCAGCAGTGTGCGGGCGGAGACGAGCGCCGGCCTCGCTCGGGCACCAAGTACACCGCCGACGACGATGACACGACCCCGGTCTCGGCGAGCGCCCTCAACGCCTCGGACACCACGGCGTGCATGCACGTCGACCCGGACTGCACCTGGTGGCCCGGGTCGTGGGACCGTCGGTGCTCAGTCGGCCGCGGGGCTGAGCACCGCCGGGCGGCGGGACGCGATGACCCGCTTCGCCAGCGACCGCGGGCTGGTCAGGAAGCCGTACCCCCACGACATGTGCATGGTGGCGAGGGCCAGCGGGATCTGCAGCCGCGCCCTGAGCGGCAGCCCCTTGCCGGCCGGGACGGACCCGGCGGCGATCGCCGCGAGATAGGCGCCGGGGACGACGAAGCCGAACGGCGTGACCAGCGCGCCCACCACGATCCCGGCCGCCATCGCGCACACCGCGGTCGGCGGGGCGAGGTAGCGCAGGTTGATGGAGCCCTCGTGGTAGCGGGCGACGACGTGCCGCCAGCGGCCGTAGTCCTTGTACTGCTTGGCCAGCGCCTTCACGCTCGGCCGCGGGCGGTACGACACCCTCAGCTCCGGCGAGAACCAGATCAGCCCGCCGGCCTCGCGGATGCGGAAGTTCAGCTCCCAGTCCTGGGCGCGGATGAACTCCTCGTTGTAGCCGCCCTGCCGCTCCAGCGCCTCACGGCGGAAGACACCCAGGTAGACGGTCTCGGCGGGCGCCGCCTCACCGCCCGTGTGGAAGGCCGCGTTGCCGACGCCGATCTTCGAGGTCATGGCCGCCGCGACCGCCTGCTCCCAGGCGTTCTCGCCCTCGGCGTGCATGATGCCGCCGACGTTCTGCGCGCCGGTCTCCTCCAGGAGCCGTACGGCGGTGGTGATGTAGTTCGGCGAGAGCATGCCGTGGCCGTCGACGCGGACCACGATCGGGTGCCGGGAGGCCTTGATCGCGGCGTTCAGCGCGGCCGGGGTGCGCCCGGTCGGGTTCGGGACGGTGTGCACACGCGCGTCCTCCGCCACGAGCCGGGCCGCTATCTCGTCCGTGCGGTCCGTGGACGGACCGAGGGCGATGACGACCTCCAGCTCGCCGGCGTACTCCTGCGCGAGGATCGCTTGGACGGCCCCGCGCAGGTGCCGCTCCTCGTTGAGGACGGGCATGATCACAGAAACTGCGGGGTGCCGCACGTCGGGCTTGGCGTTCATAGGGGGCTCACGTTACCGCGAACGGGGGACAGCGGTGCGCGCCGCCGGGCCAAGACGCGGGCTGAAGGTCGTATCGGCCTACCGTGCTCATGGATCCCACGTACGGCCTCGTCCGGAGGTGTCCCTTGCCCGCCAGCCCGCCCCGGTCCCCCGCCCGGCCCGCCCGGCCGCAGCGTCGACCACAGCCCACCCGTCAGGCCCCGCGGCCGCCGGTACGACCCGCAAGGCCCCGGCGGCCGCGCTGGGCCATGCGGGCCGTGACCACACTCTCCGTGGTGGTGCTGGCGTCGGCCGGGATCGGGCACTCGGTGATGGCCAGCCTGGACGCGGACATCGCGCGCGTCGACCCCTTCAAGGACATGAAGAACCGGCCCCGCGCGGGTCACGGCATGAACGTCCTGCTGGTCGGCACCGACGGCCGCGACAAGATCACCGAGCGGGAGCGGCGGAAGTACCGCCTCGGCGGGGCGCCCTGCCACTGCACCGACACGATCATGATCGTGCACATCTCGGCGGACCGGGAGCGGGCCACCGTGGTCAGCCTGCCGCGCGACTCGTACGCCGAGACCCCCGCGCACGTCGACGAGACGACGGGGCAGCAGCACGCCGCCCACCCGATCAAGCTGAACGCGGCCTACGCGGAGGGCGGTCCCCAGCTGACCGTCCGCACCGTGGAGAACATGACCCATCTGAAGATCGACCACTATCTGGAGGTCGACTTCATCACCTTCATGCGGACCGTCGACGTGCTCGGCGGGGTCCGGGTCTGTACGGCCCAGCCGCTGAAGGACTCGTACACCGGGCTCGACCTCTCCCCCGGCACCCACGTCCTCAACGGCGGTCAGGCCCTCCAGTACGTCCGCTCCCGGCACGTCGACGGGGCGAGCGACCTGGGGCGGATGAAGCGGCAGCAGCGGTTCCTGGCCTCGTTGATCGAGCGGGCGGCGTCGTCCGGGGTGCTGCTCAACCCGATCAGGTTCCGGGACGTGACCCGGGCGGTGCTCGGCTCGGTACGGGCCGACACGGGCTTCGGCACGGACGAACTCCTGGACCTCGGGCGGGCGATGCGGAACTTCTCGCCGTCCTCGTCCGAGTTCACGACCGTCCCCATCGGGCAGCTGGCCTACCCCGTGAAGGGCATCGGTTCGACCCTGAAGTGGGACCAGGCCAAGTCCGACCAGCTGTTCCAGTCCCTGCGCGACGACCGGCAGCTGACCGCGCCGGCGGCGCCGAAGCGGCAGGCGGGGCCCGCGCCGGTGGGCGTGGAGGTGGCACCGGAGCGGATCCGGGTGCAGGTGGAGAACGGTACCGGGACGGCCGGGCTGGCACGGCGGATGGACGCGGCGCTGGCGGGCACGGGGTTCGCGACGACCCGCCGGCCGGTGACGGCGGCGCGGCACGACGTGAAGCGGACGGTGATCTCGTTCGACCCGCGCTGGGACCGCTCGGCGCGGTCGCTGGCGGCCGCGCTGCCGGGCAGCGAGCTGAGGGCCGTGCCGGGGCTGGGGCAGACGATGCGGGTGACGGTCGGGGCGGACTTCAGGGGGGCGGTGCGCAAGGTGCGCTTCGACGACCCGGCGCCCCAGGGGGAGGCGTCCGTGATGCGGGGGAACGAGTCGGTGTGCTGAGTGCTCGCGCCCCGCTTCGGCCGCGGCACCCTTCGGGCCCCCTCAGTCCGCGTACCCCTCGGCCACCCTGCGTTCGCGCAGCTCCCTGATCTCCCGGCGTCTCGCCAGGCGGTGCGTCCGCCTGATCTGGGCCTCCTGGTAGCGGCGGCGGTCCTTCTCCGTCTCCGGCATCACCGGCGGCACCCGGCGCGGCTTCCCGTCGGCGTCCACCGCCGCGAAGACCAGGTACGCGGAGCCGACCTGCGTGGCGGGCGCCGACTCGTTCCAGCGCTCGGCGAGGACCCGTACCCCCACCTCCATCGAGGTCCGGCCGGTCCAGTTGACCTGCGCCTTGACGTGAACCAGGTCACCGACGCGGACCGGCTCCAGGAACACCATCTCGTCCATGGACGCGGTGACGGCGGGACCGCCCGAGTGGCGGCCGGCGACCGCGCCCGCCGCGTCGTCGACGAGCTTCATGATCACACCGCCGTGCACCGTGCCCAGGAGGTTGGTGTCGTTGTGCGTCATGATGTGGCTCAGGGTGGTCCGGGAAGCGGACGTCGGCTTGCCGGGGATGTCGGAATCCGCCTCGGGGGCCTGGTCTGTCATGGCCCCCACCTTATGCCGATGGGACAATCACGGAATTTGTGTCGGCTTGGCAACAGGGATGACCTGATTTCCCGACGACCCTTGTAAGAGGTACAGGCGCTGCCTGCACACTGGGGCCCATGAACGAATGGCCCGAGGGATGGTCGAACGACAGCCGCGGAAACCGGTACGGCCGCGGCAGCGCCGGCGCGCAGCCTGAGGGCGCCCGCGTGATGCGCCAGGTACGGCGCCAGGAGCCGTCGGCACCGCCGTACGGCAGCCCGCAGCAGGGCGGCGGCGGTTACGGCGGGGTCCCGCAGCAGCCGTCGTACGGCGGCGAGGGCTATGCCGACGGCGGCGGGTACGACAGCTACGACAGCGGCTACAACACCGGCCAGGTCTACGGCGGTGGCCCCGGGGGCGGGGGACCCGGCGGCCTGCGCGAGCGTGGGCCGCGGCCGGCTCCGAACTGGCGCAAGCGGATCAAGTGGACGGCGATCACGGTTCTCAGTGTGCTGATCGTCACGTCGGTCGGGACCTACTTCTGGGCCGACTCCAAGCTGCACCGGGACGTCGACCTGTCGAAGGTGATCGACCGTCCCGCGACGGGCAAGGGCACCAACTACCTGATCGTCGGTTCCGACAGCCGCGCGGGCATGTCGGACGCGGAGAAGAAGAAGCTGCACACGGGGTCGGCCGAGGGCTCGCGCACGGACTCGATGATGATCCTGCACGTCGGCGACAACGGCGACACCCTGATCTCCCTCCCCCGCGACTCGAACGTCACGATCCCGACGTTCCGCGGGTCCGAGTCCGGGAAGCTCAAGGGCCCGCTCGGCACGAACAAGCTGAACGCGGCGTACGCGTACGACGGCCCGACCCTGCTCGTCCGCACGGTCGAGTACAACACCGGGCTGCACATCGACCACTACGTGGAGATCGGCTTCGCCGGCTTCGCGAACATCGTGGACGCGGTCGGCGGGGTCACCATCGACATCGACAAGGGCTTCAAGGACAAGTACTCCGGCGCGGACTTCAAGGCGGGCAAGCAGACCCTGAACGGCGAGGAGGCCCTCGCCTTCGTCCGTACCCGGCACGCCTTCGCCGCGTCCGACCTGCAGCGCACCAAGAACCAGCAGAAGTTCCTGGCGGCCCTGGCCCACGAGGTGGCCACCCCCTCGACGGTCCTCAACCCGTTCAGGCTCTACCCCACCCTCGGCGCGGGCCTGGACTCCCTGACCGTCGACAAGGACATGAGCCTGTGGGACCTGGCGTCGATGTTCTTCGCGATGAAGGACGTCAACGGCGGCAACGGAGTCTCCATGAACATGCCGATCTCGGGCTCCGCGGGCGGCAACCTCGTCTGGGACAAGGCGAAGGTGCAGACCCTGGTGACCGAACTGAAGAACGACCAGAAGGTCACCGTCTCCGGCAACTAGGCGACGCCGACGGCGAGAGGGGCACCCCGGTCGGGGTGCCCCTTGCCCTGTTCAGGCGGACGTCACATCGTCACGCCGGACATCGAGCGGCACATCTCGGCGCAGTTGCGGCACATCTCCGCGCAGCGCTTCAGCTGCGGGTCGTCCGGCATGGACATACACGCCTCGGCACACATGTCGCAGGCCTTGGCGCACATCGCGCACATCTCGGCCGACAAGGGCGAGCGCCGCATCATCATGTCGGCGCACATCCGGGTCATCTCGGAGCAGTCCATCAGGGCGCGCATGATGCGCATGTGGGCCTGGCCGCCCTCCATGGACATGCAGGAGCTCAGGGTCTCCTCGCACATCGTGTGCGTCGCCATGCACATGTTGACGCACTCCTGCATCTGCTTGCTCATGGCCTGCATGGGTCCGGTCTGGGTCATGGCTCCTCCAGGGAGGGGAGAGGGGTCCGGGGAGGTCCCCGTGTGGTTCCCGTCCTAAGCCCGACCGATCGGTAGTGCCATTCAGCAGTGGCATTGGGGACCGGCCTGCTGGTTAGGCTGGCCGGCATGGCTGACCTCAGACCCCTCGCCTGGCCACCTGCACCGATCAAGACCGAACGGCTCGTACTCCGCGGGTCGCAGGCCCGGGACCGTGCGGCGGCCATCGAACTGAACGCGTCGCCAGAGGTGAACGCCTACCTTGGTGGGCCCCGACCGCGCGCCGAACTCGAACGCACGGTGCCCGAGGTCCCGGGGCAGCTCCGTGGCTGGTTCGCGGTCGAGCTCGACGGAGCCATGATCGGCACGGTGCAGCTCAAACCGCACGCCCCTGAGAGGCCGAGTGACGGCCGTCTGGAGGCTGGGGAGACGGAGCTCGGCTACTTATTCCTACCGGAGGCATGGGGCCACGGGTACGCCACCGAGGCGTGCACAGCGGCACTCGACTGGTTTGCCGACGCGCTGCCCGGCGAGCCGGTGGTGCTCTACACCCAGACCGCCAACGTCGGCTCGATGCGCCTCGCGGCGAAGCTGGGATTCACCGAGGTGGAACGGTTCGAGGCGTGGGGCGCCGAGCAGTGGTTCGGCGTGTGGTCTTCGCTCGCGCCGTCCGATCGAAACGAATCCTGCTAAGGAAGGTTCCTCGCCATCACGATCCGCTGGACCTGGTTCGTGCCCTCATGAATTTGGGTGCTTTACAGGCCATACGGCTCTGGCCTGCACATGATCGTCAACAGTCTCCGCAGGCAGGAGGCGCGCTGGAGGCACCACCACCGTGATCGCTTGACCCGTGCGCCACCCCTCGGGAGCATCAAGCCAGAGGCGGGGCACTGACAGCGGTACGGGAGAGGGGAACCCAGACCATGAAGGTCACCAAGCTGGTCAGCACGTGCGACATCAAGGACTGGCCGACGATCTACGCCACGGATCGTGGCACCTTCCTGGTACAGGGCTAGACGCCGACCGACCACGGGCTTCAGATTCCCGCCCACGAAACCCTGGTCGAGATCCCGATGGAGCTGATCCAGAAGGCCATCCGTGACAACCTCATCTAGGACCCTCGGCGACCTCTTCGAGGCATTCGAGCGCGAGGCGTTCCGGCTGGAGACCCTGGACGACTACAGCAAGTCTGGGAGCGTCGACGCCTATCAGGCATTCCTGGCCGAGGAGCCACAGCCAGACGACTACAACGCTGGCTGGATCGAAGAACTACGCTCGCACACCGAGAAGGGGAAGCGGGTATACCGGTCCATATCCTGTCCCGCCCACGAGTGTGTGGAGGTGGCGTTCCACCACATGGCCATCGCCGTCCGCGACTCGAAAGCCCCCCAGCGAGCCCAACTCTCCGTACCGCATACCGCCTTCGCGGCGTTCGTCGAAGGGCTGAAGCGATAGGAGAAGGCGCCCCGGAGGGCGCCTTCCGAAAGCGGTGGGCTCCCCGACCGTTACGGCAGGTTGCGGGCCATGACGATGCGCTGGACTTGGTTCGTGCCCTCATAAATCTGGGTGATCTTCGCGTCGCGCATCATGCGTTCCACCGGGTAGTCGCGGGTGTAGCCGTAGCCGCCGAGGAGTTGGACGGCGTCCGTGGTGACCTCCATGGCGACGTCCGAGGCGAAGCACTTGGCTGCCGCTCCCTGGAAGGTGAGGTCGGCGTCGCCGCGCTCGGAGGCGGCCGCGGCCTGGTAGGTGAGGGCGCGGGCGGCGGCGATCTTCATGGCCATGTCGGCGAGCATGAACTGGATGCCCTGGAAGTCGGCGATCGGCTTGCCGAACTGCTTGCGCTCCTGGACGTAGCCCTTGGCGTAGTCGAGGGCGCCCTGCGCGACGCCGAGCGCCTGGGCGGCGATGGTGATCCGGGTGTGGTCCAGGGTCTTCATCGCGGTGGCGAAGCCGGTGCCCTCGTCGCCGATCATGCGGTCGGCGGGGATGCGGACGTTGTCGAAGTAGACCTCGCGGGTCGGCGAGCCCTTGATGCCGAGCTTCTTCTCCGGCGCCCCGAAGGAGACGCCCTCGTCGGACTTCTCGACGACGAAGGCGGAGATCCCCTTGGTGCGCTTGGCCGGGTCGGTGACCGCCATGACGGTGTAGTAGTCGGAGACGCCCGCGTTGGTGATCCAGCGCTTCACGCCGTTGAGGACGTAGTGGTCGCCGTCGCGGACCGCCTTCGTCTTCATGCCGCCCGCGTCGGAGCCCGCGTCCGGCTCGGAGAGGCAGTACGAGAACATCGCGTCGCCCTTGGCAAGCGGGGTGAGGTACTTCTTCTTCAGGTCCTCGCCGCCGGAGAGGATCACCGGGAGCGAGCCCAGCTTGTTCACCGCGGGGATCAGGGACGAGGAGACGCAGGCGCGGGCCACCTCCTCGATCACGATGACGGTGGCGAGCGCGTCGGCGCCGGAGCCGCCGTACTCCTCGGGCACGTGCACCGCGTGCAGGTCGTTCGCGACCAGCGCGTCGAGCGCCTCCTGCGGGAAGCGGGCCTCCTCGTCCACCGCGGCGGCGTACGGGGCGATCTTCGCCTCGACCAGCGCACGGACGACGTCGCGGAGCATGTCGTGCTCCTCGGACGGGCGGTACAGGTCGAAGTCAGCCGATCCGGCCAAGGTCTCTCACTCCAGACGCAGTGGTGCTGACGCTAATTACCGTTAAGTAACTCAAAGTTTAGAACGCCGCCCGCGGATAGGTGACGTGAGCTTGGCGACAGCGGGAAAGTTGCCCGGAACACGGCCCGGTTATGCTCGGGCCGCAGCCTGCACCACCGTCCCCGAGCTGGAGCATCCATGAGCCTCAAGATCACCGTGATCGGCACCGGCTATCTCGGCGCCACCCATGCCGCGGCCATGGCCGAGCTGGGCTTCGAGGTGCTCGGACTGGACGTCGTACCCGAGAAGATCGCGATGCTGGAGCGCGGCGAGACCCCGATGTACGAGCCGGGGCTCGACGAGTTGCTGCGCCGGCACGTGGCCGGGTTCGAGGGCTCCACCGGCCGGCTGCGCTTCACCACCGACTGGGCCGAGGTCGGCGCCTTCGGCGACGTCCACTTCGTCTGCGTGAACACCCCGCAGAAGCACGGCGAGTACGCGTGTGACATGTCGTACGTCGACTCCGCGATCGCTTCGCTCGCCCCGCATCTGACCGGGCCCGCGCTGGTCGTCGGCAAGTCGACGGTGCCCGTCGGCTCGGCGGAGCGGCTCGCCGCGTACCTCGCCGAGAACGCGCCCGCCGGCGCCGACGCCGAGCTGGCCTGGAACCCGGAGTTCCTGCGCGAGGGCTTCGCCGTGCAGGACACCCTGCACCCGGACCGGGTCGTGGTCGGCGTGCGCAGCGAGCGCGCCGAGAAGCTGCTGCGCGAGGTGTACGCGACGCCGGTGGGCGAGGGCACGCCGTTCGTGGTGACGGACTTCCCGACCGCCGAGCTGGTGAAGACCTCGGCGAACTCCTTCCTCGCCACGAAGATCTCCTTCATCAACGCGATGGCGGAGGTCTGCGAGGCCGGGGGCGGTGACGTGGTGAAGCTGGCGGAGGCGATCGGGTACGACGACCGGATCGGGAAGAAGTTCCTGCGTGCCGGGATCGGGTTCGGCGGCGGGTGCCTGCCGAAGGACATCCGTGCCTTCATGGCCCGGGCCGGTGAGCTCGGCGCCGACCAGGCGCTGACCTTCCTGCGCGAGATCGACTCCATCAACATGCGGCGCCGCGGGCAGATGGTCGAGATGGCCCGGGAGGCGCTGGGCGGGGGGTCGTTCCTCGGGAAGCGGGTCGCGGTGCTCGGCGCGGCGTTCAAGCCGGACTCGGACGACGTGCGGGACTCGCCGGCGCTGAACGTGGCGGGGCAGATCCATCTGCAGGGCGGTCAGGTGACGGTGTACGACCCGAAGGGGATGGAGAACGCGCGGAAGCTGTTTCCGACGCTCGGTTATGCCGTCAGCGCCGAGGAGTGTGTGCGGGGGGCCGATGTGGTGCTGCACCTGACCGAGTGGCGGGAGTTCCGGGAGCTGGATCCGGCGGTGCTGGGGGAGACGGCCGCGGCGAAGGTGATCCTCGACGGGCGGAATGCGCTGGATCCCGAGGTCTGGCGGCGGGCCGGGTGGACGTATCGCGCCATGGGGCGCCCCACCGCGTAGGGCTGAGGGGCGCTCCCCTGCACGGCGCTGCCGGGAAACCGGACGACACCGGTTCGGCCGAGGCTCAGTCGGCCGAACCGGTGTCGTGTTGCATTCTGCACCACGCGGCACGGGTGTGAGCGGTGAACCATCTGTGCGTTACCGGTCCTTGGCCCGGTAACGGCGCATCTTCGCGCGGGACCCGCACACCTGCATGGAGCACCAGCGGCCGCGTCCGGCCGGGCTGCGGTCGTAGTACGCCCAGTGGCAGGCATCGTCCTCGCACGCCTTGAGCCGGGTCCAGGTGCCCTCGACCAGGGCGTTGGCCACCGCTGCGGCCACCCGGGAGAGAAGGGGGGCGGAGTCGGCGGGGGCCAGGGTCGCCGAGCCGTCCGCAGGGTCCACGGCGACGTGGAGGGGAGCGGCGGCCAGCAGGTCGCCCAGCGGCGTGACCTCGCGGTGCGGCGGGTGGCCGGCGTGGGCGAGGAGGGTGGCGCGCAGGGACTCGCGCAGGGTGCGGGCGGGCGCGAGCCCGGCCTCCGTGATGCCGAGGCGTGCCCTGCCGTCCGACGTGTCCAGGGCGTCGGCGCCGGACTCCAGGTCCAGTGTGTTCACCAGGGCCTCCACCAGGGCCAGCCCGCCCGGCGCCGGCGATCTTCCACTCATCCCCGCGAGTCACCTCCGCAATGTGCTTGCGACGTTACCTCCACTGCGGGAGCATGCGGTAACCGTTACTGGTTACCCGCCATTACAGGTAACTCGGACTCGAGGAGGAAGTCATGGCTCTCGCCAAGCTCGGTGTCGTCGTCCTGGACTGTCCCGACCCGTCCGCGCTCGCCGGTTTCTACGCCGGGGTGCTGGGCGGAACCGTGGAGGGAGAGGGCGACTGGGTGGACCTGGACGTGCCCGGCGGGCAGGCGCTGGCGTTCCAGAAGGCGCCCGGTTTCGTGCCGCCGAAGTGGCCCGCGCCCGACGACTCGCAGCAGTTCCACCTGGACCTGGTGGTACCGGACCTGGACGCGGCCGAGAAGGGGGTGCTGGAGCTGGGCGCGAAGCCGCTGGACGCGACGGACCGGGCCCGCAGCTTCCGGGTGTACGCCGATCCGGCGGGGCACCCGTTCTGCCTCTGCGCCTGCTGAGAGACCTGTCGAAAGAGGGAGACCCGTGGCATCCATCGCCCGACTGCGCAACGTAGTGATCGACTGTCCCGACCCGCTCGCCCTGGCCGAGTTCTACGCGGCCGTGGCCGGCGGCTCCCCGGCGGCGGAGGAGGACGACTGGGTCGTGCTCGAGCTGCCGGACGGACTGCGGCTGTGCTTCCAGCGGGCCGAGGAGTACACCCCGCCCGAGTGGCCGCGCGCCGACCGGAACTCGCAGCAGTTCCACCTCGACTTCGACGCGGGGCCGACGTGGGAGGACGTCGACGCGGCCGAGAAGAAGGTGCTGGCACTCGGGGCCCGGCTGCTGAGGCGGGAGGACGACCCCGACGCCGAGGACTTCCGGGTGTACACCGACCCGGCCGGGCACCCGTTCTGCCTCTGCCGCATCGACTGAGCGGTACGACGACGGACGCGCCGCCCGGCCCGGCGGGTCACTCCTCCGGGTCACTCCTCCAGGTCGGTCGGGCGGGGCTGGTTCGGATCCCGCCGGCGTTGGGAGGCGCGGGCTGTGAAGTCGGCGCTGCGCAGGGCCCGCTGGACGTTTCCCCAGGTCAACAGGGACAGTTCGGGCTCGGACCAGCCGCGCCTGAGCAGTTCGGCGATCAGCCGGGGGTAGCCGGAGGTGTCGGCGAGGTCGCGGGGGTGGGCGGCGCCCGAGTCGTAGGTGCCGGACAGGGCGACGCACTCGGGGCCGGCCACCACCCGGACGTGGTCGAGGTGGTCGGCGACGTCCGGGAGCGTCGGCCCGGTCTGCTCGGCGGTCAGCGGCACCATGCACACGCCCTTGTGCTCCCCCAGCCGCGCGAGCAGTTCGTCGGAGAGGTTGGCGGGGTGCGGGCGTACCGCCGCGGCCGCGGAGCGGGTGCACAGGACCGGCGTCTTGGAGAGGGCGAGCACCCGGGCGAGGGCGGCCTCCGGGGCGCCGGACAGGTCGGCGAGCACCCCGAGCCGGTTCATCTCCCGCACCACCTCCTCGCCGAACCGGGTCAGTCCCTCCTCGCCCGCCCAGGCGGCACCCGCGAGGGAGAGCACGCGCAGGCCGAGGGAATGCAGGACCCGCAGGATGCCGAGGGAGTCGTCGACGGCGGCGGCGGAGGCCGGGCCGAGCACCACGGCGACCCGGCCGCAGTGCCGGGCGTCGATGATCTGCCCGGCGGTGCGCACCATCCGCAGGCCCTCCGGGTGCGCCTCGACCACCCGGCGGGCCAGGTCCAGCTGCTCCAGCGTGGCGCCCACGGCCCGCTCGCCCGGCTCCACCTGCAAGGACCAGAACAGCGCGCCGACGTGCCCTTCGCGCAGCCGGGGCACGTCCGTGTCGACGGCGGCCTCGCCCAGCTCCAGGTCGTACCAGGGCAGCGGTTCGAGCGCCCGCGGCAGCCCGCTGTAGCCGTCCGCGACCGGGTGCTCGGCCAGCAGGGCGTGCGCCCGTCCCAGGAGTTCGCGGTCGGTCTCCGCCGGGAACGGGTCGTCCGGGAGCCAGTCGCCCCGACCGACCTCGGTCGCGGCGGGGACGTCGTTCTGGAGGTCGGCCATGGGGGCTCCGTACGTCGTCGTGGGCTACGTCGTGAAGGGGCTGTGGTCCACCGTCGCACGCCCGGCCGGGAGGGTTCCTGGTGGACGGGGCGTTCGGGGGTATCGCCGCTTCCGCGCCCGTACGGAGCCGTGCGGGGACGATGCCGCCCCGTCCCCGCCGGTGCGTGCACCACCGGGAGCCGGGCCGGGTGTCAGCCGTCCAGGGACTCGATCGTGGCGTGGGACGGTCCGCGGGTCGCCTGGAGATCGCGGGCCACGTCCTCTGCCGCGCCGAGCACGCGCACCGCGTTCTGCCAGGTCAGCTTGGCCAGGTCGGGCTTGGACCAGCCGCGGTCGAGGAGTTCCGCGAGGAGGTTGGGGTAGCCGGAGACGTCGTTCAGGCCGTCGGGGGTGAAGGCCGTGCCGTCGTAGTCGCCGCCGATGCCGAGGTGGTCGATGCCGGCGACCTCGCGCATGTGGTCGAGGTGGTCGGCGACCGTGGCGGTGGTCGCGACGGGGCGCGGGTTGCTCTCCTCGAAGGCGCGGTGGACCTTCATCGCCTCCTCGGTGGTGTCGAGGTGGTGGAGGCCGTGGGCGCGCATGTTGTCGTCGGCCGCCGCCGTCCAGTCGACCGCCGCCTGGAGCACGAACTTCGGCACGAAGGTCACCATCGCCATGCCGCCGTTGGCGGGGAGGCGTTCGAGGACGTCGTCCGGGATGTTGCGGGGGTGGTCGCAGACGGCCCGGGAGGAGGAGTGGGAGAAGATCACCGGGGCGGTGGACGTGTCGAGTGCCGCCCGCATGGTGGTGACCGCCACGTGCGAGAGGTCGACCAGCATGCCCAGGCGGTTCATCTCCCGGACGACCTCGCGGCCGAACGCGGACAGGCCGCCGACGTTCGGCTCGTCGGTCGCGGAGTCCGCCCAGTCGTTGTTGTCGTTGTGGGTGAGCGTCATGTAGCGCACGCCCAGTTCGTACAGGCCCCGCAGGGTGCCCAGCGAGTTGTCGATCGAGTGGCCGCCCTCCGCGCCCATGAGGGAGGCGATACGGCCCTCCGCGCGCGCCGCCTCCATGTCCCCGGCGGTCAGCGCGGCCCGCAGGTCGGCCGGGTAACGGGCGATCAACTGCCGTACGCAGTCGATCTGTTCGAGGGTCGCCGGGACCGCGCCCGGCAGGTCCGAGCGGACGTACACCGACCAGTACTGCGCGCCCACCCCGCCCTCGCGCAGGCGCGGGATGTCGGTGTGCAGGTGCGCGTTCTGGTGGGTGGCGATGTCACGGGCGTCGAGGTCGTAGCGGACCTGCTCGCGCAGTGCGTACGGCAGGTCGTTGTGGCCGTCGACGACCGGGAACTCGCGCAGCAGGGACCGGGCTTCGTCGAGAGAGGTCATTGCGTATTGCTTCCCGGTGTCCTACTTGCCGAAGCCGAAGCCGGTCGGGCCCTCGACCTTGGCCCGCAGGCGCTTGCCCTTCTCGGTGGCCTGGTCGTTGAGGTCCTGCTGGAACTCGCGCATCCGCTGCAGGAGGTCCTCGTCGTGCGCGGCGAGGATCCGGGCGGCCAACAGACCCGCGTTGCGGGCGCCGGCGACGGAGACGGTGGCGACCGGGACGCCCGCCGGCATCTGCACGATGGACAGCAGGCTGTCCATGCCGTCCAGGTACTTCAGCGGGACCGGCACGCCGATGACCGGCAGGGGGGTCACGGAGGCGAGCATGCCCGGGAGGTGGGCCGCGCCTCCGGCGCCCGCGATGATCACCTTCAGCCCGCGGTCGGCGGCCTGCTCGCCGTACGTGATCATCTCGCGCGGCATGCGGTGCGCGGAGACGACATCGACCTCGTACTCGATCTCGAACTCGTCCAGGGCCTTGGCGGCGGCCTCCATGACGGGCCAGTCGGAGTCCGAACCCATGACGATGCCAACAACGGGGCTCATTCGCTGATCGTGCCTCTCAGGTAGCCGGCTGCGTGACGTGCGCGGTCGAGTACGTCGTCCAGGTCGTCGCCGTAGGTGTTGACGTGGCCGACCTTGCGGCCGGGCTTCACGTCCTTGCCGTACATGTGGATCTTCAGTTTGGGGTCGCGGGCCATGCAGTGCAGGTACGCGGAGTACATGTCCGGGTAGTCGCCGCCCAGGACGTTGACCATGACCGTCCACTTCGCGCGCGGGCGCGGGTCGCCCAGGGGCAGGTCCAGGACCGCGCGGACGTGGTTGGCGAACTGGGAGGTGATCGCGCCGTCCTGGGTCCAGTGCCCGGAGTTGTGGGGGCGCATCGCCAGTTCGTTGACGAGGATGCGGCCGTCGCGGGTCTGGAACAGCTCCACGGCCAGGTGACCGACGACGCCGAGTTCCTTGGCGATCCGCAGGGCCATCTCCTCGGCCCGCAGCGCGAGGTCCTCGTCCAGGTCGGGGGCGGGTGCGATCACCGTGTCGCAGACGCCGTTCACCTGCTGGGACTCGACGACCGGGTAGGCGACGGCCTGGCCGTGCGGGGAGCGCACGACGTTGGCGGCGAGCTCGCGGACGTAGTCGACCTTCTCCTCGGCGAGGACCGGCACGCCGGCCCGGAACGGGTCGGCGGCCTCCTCGGCCGTCTCCACGACCCACACGCCCTTGCCGTCGTAACCGCCGCGGACCGTCTTGAGGACGACGGGGAAACCGTCGCCCTCGGCCGCGAACCGGACCACGTCTTCCTGGTCGGCCACGATCCGGTGCCGCGGGCACGGCACGCCGATCTCGGTGAGCTTCGCCCGCATCACGCCCTTGTCCTGGGCGTGCACCAGCGCGTCGGGGCCGGGGCGCACGGGGATGCCGTCCGCCTCCAAGGCCCGCAGATGCTCGGTGGGGACATGCTCGTGATCGAAGGTGATCACGTCGCAGCCGCGCGCGAACTCACGCAGCGTGTCCAGGTCGCGGTAGTCGCCGACGACGACATCGCTCACCACCTGGGCCGCCGAGTCCTGAGGGGTGTCACTGAGGAGCTTGAACCTGATGCCCAGCGGGATGCCCGCCTCGTGCGTCATACGCGCGAGCTGACCCCCGCCGACCATGCCGACTACCGGGAACGTCACACCCACAGGGTATCGGCCGCGCCGGGGTGGCCGGATCGCACGCCCCCGACCAGCGCTCTTACCGGCCGCTTCGCTGCTTCTTGCCCCGGTTTTCCGGTCTTCTTCCCAAGCCGTTCCCGACCTGTGTCGCCATCCACAGGCACGGAAGACCCGGGGTCGTTAGCATGGCTGGGTCGCCCATACCTACGGACAGGAGCCCGCACAACCATGGAACGTGGTTCCTCGGGGCTGCAACGGCTCGTACGCGAGGTCGCCAAATTCGGCGCCGTCGGCGGCGCCGGGATTCTCGTCAATCTCGGTGTCTTCAACCTGGTCCGGCACGTCACCGAACTGCCGGTGGTGCGCGCGAGTGTCATAGCCACCGTCGTCGCCATCGTCTTCAACTACCTGGGCTTCCGCTACTGGACGTACCGGGACCGTGACAGAGGCGGCCGCACCAAGGAACTCACCCTGTTCCTGCTGTTCAGCGCGGTCGGCCTGGTGATCGAGAACGGTGTGCTGTACCTGGCGACCTACGGGTTCGGCTGGGACAGCCCGCTGCAGAGCAACGTCTTCAAGTTCGTCGGCATCGGCGTGGCGACGTTGTTCCGCTTCTGGTCGTACCGCAGCTGGGTGTTCAAGGCGCTGCCGGCCCGCGAGACGGTCGCGGACGCGGAGGCCATCCTGGAACGGGCCGCCGACTCGTCGAAGCCCAGGCAGCGGGTCCGCTAGCGCGTCGCCCTGCCGTGGTGCCGGGAAGTCGCCGGATCGGCCTGGCCGAGCGCCGGGAAAACGGTCAGCGGGCCGTTCGGGAGGTCGGCCAGGCGCCTGGCCGAGCGCCGGGAGGTCGCCCTCGCCGGGTGCCGGGTGCCGGGAAATCGTCCCAGCGGGCCGCCGGGAGGTTGTCCTAGCGGACCGTCGGGAGGTTGTCGTCCGGCTTGTGCTGGGGCGGGGTCCGGGACAGGAACAGGCCGAACACCGGTGGCTGCGCCTGGAGCAGTTCGAGGCGGCCGCCGTCGGCCTCCGCGAGGTCACGGGCGACGGCCAGCCCGATCCCGGTGGAGTTGCGGCCGCTGATGGTCCGCTCGAAGATCCGGTTGCCGAGGTCGGCGGGGACGCCTGCGCCCTCGTCGGTCACCTCGACCACGGCCTGGTTGCCGGTGACCCGGGTGCGCAGCGCGACGGTGCCGCCCCCGTGCATGAGCGAGTTCTCGATCAGCGCGGCCAGCACCTGCGCCACCGCGCCCGGTGTGCCCACGGCCCGCAGATGCCGTTTGCCCGAGCTGACGATCGCCCGGCCCACCCCGCGGTAGGCGGGCCGCCACTCGGCGAGCTGCTGCTGGATGACCTCGTCCAGGTCGAAGGAGACGGCGGAGCCGGTGCGCGGGTCGCGGGAGTTCGTCAGCAGCCGCTCGACGACGTCCGTGAGCCGCTCGACCTGCGTGAGCGCCACGTTCGCCTCCTCCTTCACGATGTCCGGGTCATCCGTGAGGGTGATCTCCTCCAGGCGCATGGACAGCGCGGTGAGCGGGGTGCGCAGCTGGTGGGAGGCGTCCGCGGCGAGCCGTCGCTCGGCGGTGAGCATCCGCCCGATCCGCTCGGCGGAGGAGTCCAGGACGTCGGCGACCCGGTCCAGCTCGGGGACGCCGTACCGCTTGTGGCGGGGCCGCGGGTCGCCGGAGCCCAGCCGCTCCGCGGTCTCCGCGAGGTCGGTGAGCGGGGAGGCGAGCCGGTTGGCCTGCCGGATGGCCAGCAGCACGGCGGCGATCACCGCGAGCAGCGCGACCGCCGCGATGATCAGCAGCGTACGGCCGACCTCCCGGGTCACCGTGGAGCGCGGCTCCTGGACGGTGACCGTCTCCCCCTCCTCACCGTCGGCGGTGAAGTGGATGACGTCGCCCTCGGGTTTCGCGCCGAGCTCGATCACCGGCTTCCCCGGGATCCGGATGACGGCGTACTGCTCCTTCGAGACCTGACTGCGCAGTATCTCGGCGGTGACGTCCTCGTCCC